>CBINJL010000217.1:0-5888 GCA_966250925.1 uncultured Opitutus sp.
CGTAGCCGCGTTGGAGCGCAGCGACAACGTGGCCCCGCCTGCCTCTCCGTTCTCCCGCAATCTACCGTGAGCGTCCGCGGAGTTATTATGATTTCCTTACCGCCTTTCTTTGCGTGCTTTGCGGCCTCCGCAGTCTTTGCGTCAAATATCGATGCGGAACATAGGCTTATTCCGCGAACTCGAAATCCGCCACCAGCGGCAGGTGATCGGAGGCGTGCGAGTCGACGACGCGACACGCGGTGCAGCGCAGGCCGGTGTTGTGAAATATGTGGTCCAACACGTAGGGCTTGCGGTGCCAGGTTACCGTTTCCTGCTGCGCAGAACGAAAACCTACAGCGGCAAACTGGGCGACCAGCGAAGCGGGGCGGCTGACGTTGAAGTCTCCGGCCAGCACGGCCGGCCCGCGGGTTTCAGCCAGCAACGCCGCGATGCGTCGACGCTGTTCGCCGTGGATTTCACTGCTGCTGTTGAGCATGAAAAACGCCAGCAAATGCGTGTCGTAAATCGTCAGCGGTCGCCCCTCGATTTCGGTGCAGGCGCCGATCAACATGCGATCCGTCGGCGTCTTGGTCTGGCCCATGAACTCAAATTCAATGTCCGGTGAAGGCAGATCAAGACGCAGCCGATCGGTCAGCGGCGTGCGTGAAAACAAGGCCAGCCCGATGCCAAATGGCAACTCGCGTGCATCCGCCTTGGGGTAACTGAAATGGCTGTGGTAACCGGGCAGGGCTTCGCACAACCGGATGAAGTTGACCGGCGGTTGCACTTGCGCGCCATCGGGACCGGCCTGCTCGACTTCCTGCAGCGTGATGATGTCGGCGTCATGACGCACGATTTCAGCAATGGTCGCATCGAGATTGATCGGCGCCCCGTCCGGATCAGCGGCGTCCCACCCCTGCCCGAACTGCATATTGAACTGCAACAGACGGAATCCACTCATGGACGCTGCCCTCCATTCCGGTGACGCGGAGGCGCAGGCTCTTGCCGCGCCCGAAGCGTGAAGGATCGAAAAACGAAGCGCGGCATACCGATCCAGAAGCTTGATTGGCAACAACCTGCGGCAAGCCAATTCTCGGCGGGAGGACGCGCCTTACAGATCGTTTACCCGCTCGACTGAGTCAGTAGGAAGGCGACGACCGGCCCAAACTCACCACAGCTCGTAGCCCGCCGCGGAAGCGGCGGGAAAACTCCCGCAATCGCATTCTCTCGCGGGTCCCTGCGCTCCCGCGCAGGGCTACCGGTGTGATTATCTTTTATTCCGGCTCCGCGGTGCCTTCTTCGACCCAGGCCCGCGCTTCGGGCACTTGTTGCAAAAAGGCCTGCAACGCCGCGCTGCAGT
The DNA here is from genome assembly GCA_966250925.1 of uncultured Opitutus sp. Taxonomy (GTDB): domain Bacteria; phylum Verrucomicrobiota; class Verrucomicrobiia; order Opitutales; family Opitutaceae; genus Actomonas. The sequence continues at coordinate 1,340 of CBINJL010000217.1, forward strand.
GCTCGGCGTAGCGAAAGTGCGCGCCCATGCCGGTGCGCAGTTCGACTTCGTAAATGAATTTGTCGGCGTGCGTGCCGTGTTCGAACGGCGTCTGCGCGCCGAGCAGCAGCGAATACACATACGCCGGCGAACCGCGTTGCATCAGCTCCCGGGTGAGTGCCGCCTGCTCCTCCAGCAACGCGGCATGCGCGTTGCGATCGATCTCCGGCGGCAAATAAAATCCGGCCTGGATGCAAGGCGTCCAGCGATGCCCGGTGCGGTGCCGGTTGAGATCGCGGAGTTCCGCCAATGCCATGTTGTTCCAGGCAAAGGTCACGCGCATGCGGCGGGTGGCCGTGCCCTGATAACCGTAACGATTGGCGCGGTGCTGCAGCGCGTCGGCGATCGATTGCGTTTCGGGCAACCACGGCGGTGTGGCGCGGTCGACGTGAACCCAGACGGCGTCGTCGAGCGCGGCGGTGGAGAGGCGTTCGAGGCCGAGTTGCAGGCTGGTCCGCAGTTCCTGCTCGGCCTGCGCCTGATAGGATTTTTCGGCGAAACTGTGCCGCATCAGTCGTGGCGACTGTTTGATCAATTCGTCGCGAATGAGTTTGGCCGCGGCGCGTGCTTCGGGATGCGGCAGCGAATCGAGATGCTTCACTGTCGTCGCCCACATGCGCGAGCTCTGCACCAACGCGAGATTGGTGCGGGTCGCCATCGGAATGAAGTAACGGGCGCGATCGAGGGCGAAGTTTTTGCGCAGGCGCGTCACCATCGCGGGCTTTGCGTTGGCCGGCAGGCGGATGCGGTCGGGCTCGGCCTCGCCCAACGCATCGAGGCGGGCGTATTCGGCGTGATACGCGGCAAACGCGCGCGCCATCACCTCGCGCCAACGCGCCGCCAGATCGTCGGGAATGCCGAGCGATTCCGGGGTCGGCAGGTTGGCCGCATCCATGGTGATGTAGCGCGTGCTCGATTCCTGACCGTCGGCCATCTGCGCGATTTCAAAAACTTTCAACGCGAGCCACATCGACACGTCGTCGAGGGCGATCGCGAGACCGCCGGTGAGCCCGCCGATGGAAGCGTGCCCGTAGTCGACAAACTTCAGAATGCGGTCGATCGAGGCATCCGGCTGGGTGAGATCGACCTTTTCCAGAATGGCGTGGATGCCTTCGTTGCTGCGCGAATAACGGGCCAGCACGGAGGCCAGCAATTCGGGCGTGACTTGGGGCAGGTCGGCGGCAGTCGGGGGCGGAACAAGGGCGAGGCCGGTGATGCGCATGTGGCGGCCATCGGCGCAAAATTCAGTCCGGAGGGCAAAGGGAAAACCCGCCCAAATCAAATCCGGCTGACGAAAGCGGGGATGGTTGTGCGACAAGCGGTTTGCATCTTTTGCCCCGCGGTTACGCTCGTAGTTTCCCTTGCTCCTTTCGATGAAACGCTCCCTTCCCTTTTCGTTGCTGCTGACTGCATCCGGCTTGGCCGCCATCGCTCAGCCCACCGCTCCCCATGCCGACGACATCCCGCGTTTGCGCGCGCTGTCCGAGCGTTCGCCGAAGATCCAGGCCGACGGCGAACCGTGGAGCGTCGACATCTCCACCCGCGAGCAAGCGCGGCAGTTCTACCGCGCGCTTTATGGCATCAGTGCCGGCGTGCCTACCGACTGGAATGGCAACACCGCCACTGGCGTCGCTGGCACCACCTCGGCGACAAACAAGGAAGCGGTGCGCAACCGCGTGAACTTTTTCCGAGCCTATGCCGGCGTGCCGGCCGCAGTCACGATGAACGCCACGTTCTCGGCCAAGGCTCAGCAGGCGGCGCTGATGATGAGCGCCAATCGAGCGCTGGAGCATGAACCGCCAAGCGAATGGATGCACTACACCGCCGATGGCGCGGAAGCGGCGGGTGAATCCAATCTCGCCTACGGTTCGAACGCCGCCGCCGCGATCGATGGCTACATGGCCGATCCTGGCGCCGGAAACGCGGCGGTGGGCCACCGCCGCTGGGTGCTCTATCCGCAGACTTTGGAAATGGGCACAGGCGACGTCGACGCCCAGGGGGAGTTTCGTGAAACCAATGTGCTCTGGGTGCAGGACGCGCAGGCTCACGCCACCCGGCCGCCCACTCGCGACGACTTCGTGGCCTGGCCGCCGCGCGGTCATGTGCCACACACGCTGGTCTGGCCGCGCTGGTCGCTCAGTTATCCGAATGCCGATTTCTCCGCCGCCACCGTGACGATGACGCGTGACGGCGCCCCTATCGCCACGTCCATCGAAAGCCGCGGCAACCGCACCGATATTCCCGAACCCAGCCTCGTCTGGCTCTACGACGGCAACTCCGGCGACTCCGCCGCAGCCCATGCCAGACCCGCCGCCGACGTATCTTATGCGGTCACCGTGGCCAATATCAGTGTCGGTGGACAGATGCGCAGTTTCAGCTACACGGTGACGGTGTTTGATCCCGAGTCGGCGGGCAATGACTTCGTCGCCACCACGATCAACGGCACCAGCGCACCGACCACCGGCAACGCCAATCGCTACACCATCGCGATGCCTGCCTTCGCCGACAGTTTCCAATGGCGCGAACTGCAGACCAATCCCAACGGCACGCTGGTGTGGAATGCCGAGGAAACCAATCTGCGCGGCGAAATCGACGGCACCAGCGCCAGCTACCCGCTGCGCGTCACCAGTCCCACCGCGAGCGGCACCGGCGCCTACCACCTCGCTCATCCCGAAACCACGCCGCAGTCGTTCACCCTGCCCGACACCTTTCTGATTCCGCCCACGGGCGAAGGCACGCTCAGCTTCGACTCGAAGCTCGGTCACGCCAGCACCACCCAGGTCGCCCGGGCCGAAATCTCAGCCAACGACGGCGGGCATTGGACAACCGTTTACGAACAGCGTGGCACCGGCAGCAACTCCAGTCCCGCCGATGCTTCGTTCCAAAATCGGTCGGTGAGTTTGTCCGCGTTTGCCGGTCAGGCGATCCGCGTGCGTTTCAGCTACACCCACGAAAGCGGCAACTTCTTCCCGCAGACCGATCCCAATGTCGGCGGCTGGCTGATCGACAACATCCGTCTCGCTGCCGGACCGATGAGCGTGATCGCCGCATCGACCAGCGCACCGATCACCAGCGGTTCGTTCACCTTCATGCCGGCTTCCGCAGGCATCAAAATGTTGCAGGCGCGCAGTCTGTTTTTCGGCCACTACGGCATGGACTGGGGCCCAGTGAAAACCGTCGTCGCGCAAACCGGATCAAGCGGAGGCAGCGGCAACAGCCGGATCATCAATCTGTCGGTATTGGCGACATCAGGGACGGGCGACAATGCGCTGAATGTCGGCATGGTTGTTGCCGGCAACGGACCCAAGACGCTGTTGGTGCGCGTGGTCGGTCCCACGCTGGGCGCCGCCCCCTTCAATCTCGATGGCGTGATTCCCGACCCGGAGCTGCTGTTTCATCGCCAGACCCAAGGCGCCCCGGTCCGCCTCACCGAAAACGACGACTGGAACAACGACGCCACCCTCAGCGCACAGTTCTCAACTCTCGGCGCCTTTGCCCTCACCTCTCCACTTGATGCCGCGCTGCTCACGACCCAGCAACCGGGTGTGTATCCGGTCGTCGTCGGATCGAAAGGCACCACGGGACGCATCATCGTCGAAGCGTATGACGCGGATGAGCTCGGCGGCGGAAACGCCCGCCTCAGCAACGTGTCCGCCCGCAATGTGGTGACCCCCGCCAGTCCGCTGGTCGCCGGCTTTGTCATCGACGGCAGCGGCTCCAAGACGGTGCTGATTCGCGCCGTCGGGCCGACGCTGGAAACGTTCGGTCTGACGGGAGTGTTGGCCAATCCATCCCTCCTGCTGCAACGCGTCGAAGCCGGCGCCGTCGTGCGCGAAGAGAGCAACGACGACTGGAATGACGATCCCGCCATCGCCAGCGTCGCCGACACCCTGGGCGCATTCGCCCTGACATCGCCGGCCGACGCCGCGCTCCTCATCACGCTTGATCCGGGTATCTACACGGCGACTGTGCGCGGCGCCGCCAACACCACCGGCATCGCCATCGTCGAAGTCTACGAAGTGCCGTGAGGCTGCTTTCACTGTAGCCGGCCTCGCTGAGGCCGGCGCGTGTGCCTCTCAGCCGGCCGGCCATCGCCCCGCACCGGGGTCACCGACCCCGGCTACAACAAGGTCACCCGTACCTTTCTGTTTCGCGTTTACTCGAAATCGATATGGCCGGCATAGGACCAATCTTCAGACCGTGTCGCCAACCCCGCCCGCACAGGATTATTCAACATGTAGGCGCGTTTCTCATTGGCCGATTCGTGGGAGCGCAGCAGGTGGTCGAAGAACTCCGGCTGCCAAACCGGCGCAATCGCTCCCGCTCCCCGAATCAATCGCTTGGCCGTCCACTCTTTCCATTTTCCAACTGCATGGCTAAGACGCGTCTCCTTCTCTCGAATCGGTGAAACAAAAAAGTGAACGTGATCCGGCATGATCACATAAGGTCCTACGAGCCAACCGTGACGCGTCGAGAGACCACGCCATTCGTCGACCAGAACACGTTGAGC
>CBINJL010000218.1:0-5885 GCA_966250925.1 uncultured Opitutus sp.
CGAGCCGTGGCGCAACTTCAACATCGAGCAGTTCCGTGCCGATGGCGGGATCGTAGGCTTGGTTGTATCCAGCCGGCAGATTGGTCGTGCCGACCTTGGAGGACATGTCGCCGGTGCGGGCATAGGTGTGGTCGTGGCCGGTCAGCACCATATCGACTTTATACTCGTCGAACACCGGCTTCCACAACGCGCGCAGTTGCGGATTATCCCGGTTGTTGGCCGGCGAGAAAATCGGGTGGTGAAAGGTGATGATGGTCCAGCGTTGGGGATTGTTTGCCAGCACCTGCTTCAACCACGCCACCTGCTCTTCCTGCTTTTCGTTGGAGTTGAGCGAAATGATGCGCGCGCCCTGATAGTCGATGAAGTAGCAGGTTTCCTCGAGTCCGGCCGGCACGTCCTGCTCGGGAAAGGAAAACTGCGGACGCCAGTTCTGCGACAGACGACGTTCGCCTGGCACCGCCACCCGATCGCGCAACGGCTTTTTGTCCGGCTGCACGCCGCGCAACTGTTTCGTGTCGAAGCCGGTGATCGCGGTGAACCCCGCATCGACACTGGCGATGAGCCCCTGCGCATCCAACATGACTTCGGCCGTGCGCCCGCCTGCAGCACGTGCATGGACGCGCGTGCCGGTCTTGGCCCCAACCGGGTCCTTGATCGGTTCGATGGTCACGGCAACCGCGACCGTTTCACCGGCTGCAGTATCCCAAAGACGATCGGTTTCCGGTCCCGCGCCATCGCGGAAATACTCGTGATTTCCCGGCGTGGCGACGACGGGCACGGTGGCGTTGACCCAGCCCGCCGCGCCGAACCACTCGCCCCATTGACCGTCGTTGTTGGCGTTGTTGATCAGGTCGCCGGCATGGAGCGTGAACGCCGCGCGGGGCGCATCGCGAAACGACTCCCGAAAGACGCGCGACCAGTGCGTCTTCACGTCGTTCTGGGCGTCGCCGAAGTAAACGAACTTGAAGGGCAACGCTTCGCGGGAAGCGGTGCGAAAATGGAACCATTCGCTCCAGTTGAGACCGTCGCCCACGCGGTAGGCATAGAGCGTGTCCGGCGTCAGCCCGGTGAAGTCGGCGCGATGCTGATGGCATTCGGAAAGACTTGAAACGAACTCCGCGGTGGTTGCGTCGATTCGGGTCGGTTGCAGCGCACGGCCGTTGTCATTGGCGATCGCGATTTCGGCCACCGCCCGTTCGATGCTGGTGTCAGTGCGCCAGGTGACGCTCTGCGAGACGGCGGGATCGCCGGTCCAGGTGAGGACGATGCGATCGGGCAACGGTCGCGGGGCGTATGCGGCCGCATCGGCGTAGGCCGTGGGCTGCCACGAAAGATTGTCGAGATGCGCGCCGGGCTCGTCGTGGGCGCCGGCGATGGCCGCGCCTAAAACAAACGTGGCGGCACTGAAGGAAATACGGTGACGGATCATAAAGAGATAAAGGTCCGCCCGGACGCCGTTTCTCGCGGGCGTCCGGGCGGACAAGGTTGAATTCAGATGTCGGATACGGATCAGAACGTGTAGTTCGCGCCGATCGTGGCGCGCCACGAATAGGTGGTGAAGTCCTCGGGATTGTCGGTGCGCAGGTAGCCCTGGTAGGACATCTGCGGCTCGTCGGTGAGGTTGCTCACGTTGAGGAACACGTTGAGCTTTTCGCTGAAGCGATAGCTGCTTTCCCAATCGAGCGATTCGTTGGCCCCGAACCAGTCGTCGAGCGTGTTGTTGCTGTCGAGACCTTCGAGGTAGTCGGAGCGATACCGGTAGCTCAGCTGACCGCGGAACTTGCCGCGCACGTATTCGAGCGCCGCGTAGTAGATGCGATCGCTGAAACCGTAGGTCGGGAGCTGTTCGTCCAGACGCCCCGGATACTTGCCGTCGCTGTCAGTGAAGGTCGCCGACAACGACAGGTAGAATCCGTCGAGGAACGCCGGCAGGAAGTAGAGCTGCTGGCGCGCGATGAGTTCCACGCCATAGTTGGTGGCGCCGAGCGCATTGTCGACCGTGGAGAATTCGTAGGGCCCGAGCGGATCGGGAATCGGATAACCCTCGGCGTCGAAGGTGGAGAAGTGGTAGGCGCGTTCGTAATAGAAGCCCTTCATGTCCTTATAGAAGAGGCCCACGGAATACAGCCCCGCGCGATCGGTGTAGTATTCGAGCTGGACGTCGAAGTTGTGCGAGGTCGTCTCCTTGAGGTTCGGGTTGCCGCCTTCCGCGTTGCCGTCCTCATCGATTTCCAATCCCTGCACCAGCGCGTCCATGTCCGGTCGGCTGTAGCTGCGGTTGTAGCTTTCGCGCAGGATGAGGTTTTTGCGCAGTTCGTGACGGAAGTGAATGCCGGGGAGCCAGACATCGAAGTCCTTTTTGCCGTGAACAACGACCGGATTGAAGGGATCGTCCTCGGAGAACGCGAAGGTGTCGGACTCGAACGTGTTGTGCTCGAAGCGCAGGCCCGTGATGACCTGGTGTCGGCCCCACGTCAGCGTGCCCATCGCGTAGGCCGCGGACACCGTTTCTTCGGCCTCAAAATCCTCGATATAGCTGTCGAGAACGGCGGCTTCCTCATCGAGGGAAAACAAACCGGGCTGGCTGACAAACAATGTCTCCAGGGCGGTCATGTCCGGCACGAGATACATGGGCACCCCCATCGGCGCCGCGTTGCCGGCGTGCATGATGTCGGCGTAGGGAAAACCGCGGGCCGCGGACTGCGTGCGGTAGTTCCATTCGTCGGCGTCACGGGTCTTTTGATTGGAGCGATACTTCGCGCCAAACTTCAACACGCCGCTCAGTTCTTCACCCACGAAGGTCTTCGCCCAGTCGGCTTTGAAGCTCAGACTTTCCTCTTCGACCTCATTGCCGGAAACGGTCAGGTCGCCGCGGGAAATGGTCGAGGTGTTGGTCGGATCCGCGCCGTTGCGAATCGTGTAGATGGGCGCGGTGCGATCGGTCTGATCGTAGTCGATGCTGAAGCCGGGATTGCGCACGGTGTAGGCGAAACCGTGATCACGCGCGCTTTGGTTGGTGGAATAAAACCCGTCGTAGCTGAAGGTGATCGTATCGAGCTTGTGCTCGCCCCCGACGCTGAGGCCGTAGAGCTGCCCGGTGTCGCGGGTGGACTCGTTTTGGTAACGGATTTCGGTCAGCGCATCGTCTTCGCCGCGACCGGTGTTGTAGTCGGCCGCCGCGATGTCGTTGGTGCTGGAGACCACATAAAAGCGGTTGCGCGGCTTTTCGCCGGTGACTTCGCGATCACTCCAGAACGGCTTGATGTAGAGCGTGGCCGAATCCGACACGCGCAGATCGAAGGCGAGATTCGCACCGAGTGATTCGGTGTCGCGGTAATTGGTCTGTGGCGTGCCGTTGGTGTGAAAATAGATCGGCTCGCTCAGATTGAGATCGGGCCGCGAGGCCGGATCGATGAAGGCGTAGTCCTTGTCGAGATTGTCATAATCGCGCGAGGTCGCGTAGGAACTCAGATTCAGGCTCACGCCGAAATTGCCCGCGCCACCAAATGCGTCGAAGAGATCGCTGTAGGCGAGGCCGATGTTGTGGCCCCAGGAATCGTTCTTGTCGTAATAGACGCCGCTGGCATTGACGCTGGCGTGACGGCCTTCGCGCTGGAACGCCGAACGGGTCTTCACGTTGATGATGCCACCGATGGCGTCGCCGTCGCGATCAGGCGTCGCGGCCTTGATGACCTCGATATTGCTGATGCCTTCGGCGGTCATCTGGCTGGTGGAGAAGTTGCGTCCACCGCCGCTGGTCGGCACGCGGTTGCCGTCGATTTGGAACGAATTGTATTTCGATTCGAGGCCGCGGATGTTGACGCCGTTGGGCGTGCCGTCCTCGGACTCGTTCACGGTGAGGCCCGGCAGACGCTGCAACGCGTAACCGATGTTCCCACCGATCATGTTGCCGAAGGTTTCCTCGGAAACGATGTTCACAATGCCGGCGGCGGTTTTCTGCTGATTGACCGCGAGGGCTTCACCGCGGGCCTGTTCGCTCACGGTGAACGCCTCCATCTTCAGCACTTCGCTGGCGAGACGCACGTTCACCTCCACGGTCTCGCCGCCGCGCACGGCAACCGGACCGCGCCATTCGTCGAGACCGATGTAGTCGACGACCAGCGTCTGGTTGCCGGCGGCGACCGTCGGCAAATTGAATCTGCCGTTCGCATCGGTGGCATCAGAGGCATTGGTGCCCATCACCGTGACCACCGCACCTTCAAGCGATCGGCCGGTGGAGTCGTCGGAAATACGGCCACTGATGCCGCCGGATTCCGAAGTTTGTGCCGAAGCGTGGAACCCGAGTCCCAGCGCCACGAACGCGGTCAGCACGGCGCGCGAACGCCGGCCGAATGTAACGTGATACATTGTCTGTAGTTTTCTGATCGAGTCGAAGCAGACGTCCCGGGTCATCGTCGCGATGAAGCCCCCGCCCGCGAGTCGATCACCCTACCCGCGGTTTGTTACTCGGCCGCGTCGATTTGCCGACGGTCCGGTCAAGAAAACGTCACGCCGCCAACTGTTCCGCAGCAGCGATCAAGGTTTGCAATTTCGTTGCATCGATCACGCCCGGCTCCGATTCGATCACTGCACCAGCGAGCAGAATGCTGCGGGCCTGTGCCCTGGAGATCGCTTCACCGATGTTTTCCGGGGTCAATCCGCCAGCCAGGACCCATTCGCACTTGGCATGCATCGCCTGCAACCGCGCGAACTCCGCCCAGTCGCCGGTCTTCGCCATCAGGTCCATAGAATTGGGTCGGTAACGATCCAGCACGAGGCGGTCCGCGAGCGGCAGAAAGGCGAGATCGAGGATGCCGCCGGGCAATACTTCCGGGGCAAACCAGAGTTTTTCCGGCGGCACCGTGTCGGTCCACAACGCCACCTCGAAAAACGGCGTCTCATTGGGAAAACGGATCATCACTTGATCGAAGGCATCGAGCGGCACCGCCTCCAGATCACCGAAACCAGGATTGCGCACGACCGCCACGCGTGTGACGCCGGCCGGCAACGCATCCCACCAGGTCAGGCGTTCCGCCTCACTCACGCAACGGGGCGAGGTGGAGGAAACCTCCACAGCAATCGCGTCGGCGCCTGCGGACACGGCCGCGAGCGCCGCTTCCGCGGAACGCACACCGGAAACGCAAAATTTAACCTGACCGACCATGGAGCGGGAGTGACATGAATAAACAGGAGCGACACCCGGCGGGTCCACGTGACGCGTTTGCAAGTCATCGGCGCGTCACGCCCCCGCTTTAGGCCAAAAGCCCAAATCGCTCACATCCCAAAAGAGTCCGCCTCAGTCGTCCTATGCAGCTAATTTAACCACGGATGAACACGGATATAACAGCCTGCTGATGCCTCAGCTTATCCGTGTGAATCCGTGTCCATCCGTGGTTAAAAATCAGATCACCGGCTTCGCCCAGCGTCGCAGCGCCGCGCCGGTAAGACTACGCGGCTCGTCCTCGATACCGCGGCGGTTGCCCGCGTAAACCAAGTCGCCGCCTTCGCGGCCGCCGCCCGGGCCGAGATCGATGATCCAGTCAGCGAGATTGATCACGTCGAGATTGTGCTCGATCACGATCACGGTGTTGCCGGCGTCGCGCAGTTTGAAGAGCAGGTCCATCAGATGCTGGATGTCGACCCAGTGCAGCCCGGTGGTCGGCTCGTCGAGAATGTAGAGCGTGTCGCCTTGCTGACGTTTTGAGAGTTCGAGCGAGAGTTTCAGCCGCTGTGCTTCCCCACCGGAAAGCGTTGTGGCCGACTGACCGAGCTGCAGGTAACCGAGCCCGACGGCGGACAATGTTTCCAGCTTGTCCATCACCCGCGGGATGTTGCGAAAAAGATCCATCGCGTCGCGCACCGTCATCGCCAGCACGTCGGCGATG
>CBINJL010000219.1:0-5844 GCA_966250925.1 uncultured Opitutus sp.
CGAACTTGGTGTGATATCCGGGTTCTCCACGCCGTTGGTATCATCCCAGCGGATACGGATGCTCGCGGGTGATCGCGTCGATGCGCGCGAGCACATCGTCGCTCAGCACGAGATCCGCCGCGCCGAGATTTTCCTCCAACTGCTCCCGGGTCGTCGCGCCGAAGATGGTCGAGGCCACGAAGTCATGCTGCTTGCTCCAGGCCAGACACATCGCCACCGGATTAAGATCCGCCTCCCGCGCGAGCGCGTGCAGCGCCGCCACGGTCGCCCGACTGCGCGGATTGACGAAACGCTCGCCCATTTTGCGCTGCCGTTCGCCGTCGCCGCGCAGGTATTCGGTGAAACGCGCCCCTTCCGGCAGCGCGTCGCCGTTGTATTTGCCCGAACACACCCCGCCACCGAGCGGTGAATAGGGCAGGCAACTGATTTTCTCGCGGCGGCAGATGTCGGCCAGAGCATCCTCGAAGCGCCGGTTGATGACGGAAAAGTTGTTCTGAATCGTCTCGTAGCGGGCGAGGCCGTGGGCGCGTGCGGTGGCCTCGGCCTTCATCGCGCCCCAGGCGCTTTCGTTGCTCGATCCGATCACGCGCACGAGACCCTCGTCACGCAGCTCGGTGAGCGCGGCGAGCGTTTCCTCGTAGCCGAAATCGTGGTCCGGCCAGTGGGTTTGATAGAGGTCGATGTAGTCGGTCTGCAGGCGGCGCAGGCTGCCCTCGATCGCGCGCCGGATATGGTGCCGGTCGAGGGCGGTGGCGCCTTCGCGCACGGGCGGCACGAACCAGCCGTGGGCCGGGCCGACGACCTTGGTGGCGAGAATGATGCGATCGCGTGGCTGATCCTTCAGCCAGCGGCCGACGATTTCCTCGGTGCGGTGCACATACTCGGCCTGCGGCGGCACCGGATAAATCTCGGCCGTATCAAAAAATGTGATACCCGCGTCGAGCGCGCGGTCGAGCAGCGCGCGACCTTCGGCCTCCGTGTTGCGGGAGCCAATGGTCATGGTGCCGAAGCACAGATCCGTCACCACAATGCCACTGCGACCCAGTCGTCGTTTTTCCATGCGCGCAGGCAACACGATCATGTTGATCGTGCAACCGGCGACCTGCTTTACGTGCGCCTGCGGACGCAGATCAATGCGCCGCGATGATCGCGCGCACCACGCGGGCGGCGATTTCCGAGACCGCGAGTTCGTTGTCGTCGATCGGATTCTTGCCGTGTTGGCCGCCGGCGAGATCACTCAGTCCGCGCACGAGCAGAATCGGGGTTTCATTGGCCCAGGCGACGTGCGCCAGCGCGGTCGATTCCATGTCGAGGCAACGCGCCTGCCAGACTTTGAACACCCATTCGCGGTAGCGGGCGTTGTCGAGAAACACGGTGCCGGCGACGGCGTTGCCGCCAACCGAGACGTCGATGGTCCGGCCGCCCTTGGTCATCGGCGGGAGGGTGGGGATGACGCGTTGCGCGACCGCCAGTAGTTCGGGATCGGCGGGAAAAAACGGCATCTCGCGCGGCCCGAGTCCATCGCCGCGGGTGGCGTTGATGCTGTCCGGAAAGATCATTTCGAAGTTCTCGATCTTCGGTTTCAGGTAATCGGGCACGAGGTATTCGCCAGGGCGTTCAGGGTCTTCGTTCAAGTAGGCCGCTTCGTCATGATACGCCCATTGCGCGGGGATAACGACGTCGCCCACGTCGAGCGACGGATCGGTGCCGCCGGCCACGCCACCGAAGAGCACGTGCGTGACGGGAAAACGGTCCAACGCCAATTGCAGGCGATAGGCGGCGTTGACCGTGCTCACGCCGGTGCGAAACAGCAGGATCTTTTTGCCGTCGGCTTCGCCCTGCCAGAATGTGATGCCCTTGATCTCCGTCTCTTTCCATCCGGTCTCGGGAGAGACCTCGAACGCTTCCATCAGCGCGACCATTTCCGGCTGATACGCGCCAAGCACGGCGTAGAGATTTTCGGCGGCGGCGCGTCCGGTGCCGATAAGGACAAGCAGGAGAGAAAAGACGGTGAAGCGGAGTCGAGCCATGGCGCTGGCAAAGCAAGCCCGATGCCGCGCGCATCGGAAACATTCATGTTTTCGGCTTTGCGTCTGCGGCGCCGAAGCACGTGGGGGCGAGACCGCTCAATCGAGTCGAGAGCGCACGCTCAGATAGGCGGCGATATGATGGCCGAGCGAAAACGTGCCGTCGGCGATGGCGGCGTCGATCTCGGGCGGCGTCAGGCGAAGCACTTCCAGTTGTTCGTTCTCGTCGAAACTCGGCGCCAGCGTCGCCTCGATGTCGCGGGCCAGAAAGGCGTGAAAACGATTGGTGCAGCGGGCGGGATCGTTCCAGCAGGAGAACGCCTCCTCCCAGATTCCGCCGGTCAGGCCGCACTCTTCCCGTGCCTCGCGTTGCGCACCGGCCAGCAGCGATTCGCCGGCGTCGAGCATGCCGCCGGGCAACTCCAGGCAAAACGTGCGTGCGCCCGGGCGATATTGCCGGACCACCACGATGCGACCGTCGGCGAGCACCGGAATGACATGCACGAATGACCGCAGTTCGAGCACGTAGTAGGGCGCGATGACATGGCCGTCGTGGCGGACGCACGTATCCGCACGCAGGCGCAACCACGGTTCGTCGATCACAATATGCGAAGCGGTTGTCGTCCAGGGATGCAGCATGCCGCCACCGCGTAGCGTCGCTTGGGACGCGCGTCGACCGCATTGTGGTTCTGCAAAACGGCGCGCGTGCGTGTTAAGCGAATGGTTTATCGCATGCCGTAGTCCGCCACGCGCCTCAACAGTTCGAGCTGCTCGTCCGTGAACGGCACGCCGTATCCGGACGGTAGATACGCCACCCAGCCCGTGCCGGGGCGATCGACAAACGTCTTCACGAAGGCGCCGACGCGGCCGTATTCGTCGAAGGCGAGTGGGGTGACCGCGGCCGTATCGGTCGGTTCGAGGAAGGCAAAGGTGGTCTTGGTTCGCGCGGGCAGGCCCCAGTTGCGGCCGGTCTGGGTGGCGCGGGCAAAATAATTGCCGCTGTCCTCGAAGCCCAGCACGTCGATGTCGAGCAGACGTTCGGCCACGGTGGGATCGTAGACGCGAAAACTGCCGTCGGCGTTGAATGTCACTTGGTTCGGAATGCCCCACGGCCACACGACTTTGCCGCCGGCTTCGAGATAGGCACGCAACGGACCCGATTCCGGTGTCTCGCCGATCGTGCTGTCGGGAATTAATGGATACGCGAACACAACCGCGGCGCGAGCGCCGTCCTCGGAGGCAAGTTCCTCGCGTCGGGAGGCAATCCAGGCGGCCAGCGCATCCGCGCTGTCGAGTCGGGTATAGCCGTTGGCCGTCAAATGATCCGCCAGCCGCGCATCGATCACGAATGCACGCAGGTTGTCGGGAATCGTCGCCGGGAGAAACACCGCGCGTTCCGCCGGGGGAGCGTCGTCGTCGATCAACGCCAGCAACCGGCCGTCGTCGGTGCCGCAATAGATGCGACCCGCGGCCGCGACCGGCGAACCGTAGATCTCGCTGCCGACTGCGTAGTCCCAACGCGGCTCGCCACTCAGTCGGTCGAACGCGCGCAGGTGTCCGTCGGCGCTGCCCCAGATGACCAAATCATCCACCACGGCCGCAGTGGTGTAGGTGTGACTGCCGAGGGTGTGGTCCCAACGCAATTGCCCGGTTTTCAGGTCGAGTGCGCTCACCTTGTTGTTGGTAGACCAGCCGACAAACACCGTGCCGTCATGCACGGCGGTCGACATGGCCCAGGTCGAATCGTAGGCAAACGTCCACGCTGCTTCCTGAGTGGCGATGTCGATCGCGTAGACATTGGCGTCGCGTGAACCGACTACCAGTAACCCGTCCTGCAACGACGGGCGGGTGAACATGTCGCTGCGAATAAAGCCCTGGCTTAGATCGTAGTTCACCCCCGCCGTCGCGAACCGCCACCGCTCGGCGCCGGTGGCGGCATCGAGCGCGTAGACATGATCGTCACCACTCGGCTGATACACCGTGCCCTCGACCACCAGCGGTGACGCGCGCAGACTGTCGCCGGTTTTGAACCGCCAACGTTCTTTGCCTGTCACGAGCTCCAACGCATACAGATGACCGTCGCCTGACGGCACCAGCACCTGCTCGCATTGCGTATCAATCACCGGCGCGGCGGTGAAGTAATTCCAACTCGTCGGCGTCGGCACCGTCGCGCCCAGCACGAATGACCACACGCGCGTCCCGTCCGTCCGCCGCACCGCCATCACCTCCGGTCCCCGTCCCGCGGCCACCACGATGTCGTCACCCACTGCCGGCGCGCCGGCGATGACGCCGCCCGTGTCGGCTTTCCAGCGCAGGGTTCCGTTCTCCGCGTTGACCGCATAAAGAAACCCATCCGCGCTGCCGAAATACGTCGTGTCGTCGCGCACCACCGCGCTTCCCCGCACCGGCCCGTCCGTTTGAACCACCCACGCCAGGCGTGGTGCGCCGAAGGCGATCACGGGCATCAGACCGCCTAGCCCAAGCAAGATCGCGAGGCCGCGCTGAAGAGAGCGCAAATTCGAAGAAGGCGAAGGTAACAAAAACGAAAGCACGCCCGCAGAACCCCGAGCTCACCCGCAACCCCGCCACAGAAATGGAAGTCTGGTAGGCCTGCCGGGACCAAGGGATTACGAGTCCCCGTTCTAACCCTTGAGCTAAAGGCCCATGCTGCTCGTTGGAAAAATACCATCTCGATGGCGCGGAACGACACTTTGGTGTATCCAGCCCTTTCGTGCTTCGACTAAAAGTGGGCTTAATCCGTGATTTTCCTCGACTACAACGCCACCACACCGGTCCTGCCGCAAGTTAGGGAGGCTATGCTGCCGTATCTCGAGCAAGAGTGGGGGAACCCCTCCAGTGGCTATCGATTTGGTGCTCGCGCTAAGGTGGCGGTGGAGGCGGCTCGGGAGTATGTTGCGCAATTGGTGGGAGCTAGACCGAGTGAGGTGGTGTTCACCAGTTGTGCTACGGAAGCCAACAACGCTGCGATTTTCTCGACTTTGCAGGCCGACCCGAAAAAGCGGCACATCGTGACATCGTCAGTCGAGCATTCTTCCGTGCTCCACTACTGCGAGGAGCTTGTGCGTCGGGGTTTCGACGTGACCTTCCTCCCGGTCGGTCTTGGAGGCGAAATCTCTCTCGAGGCCGTCGCCAGTTCGATTCGTCCCGACACCGCGATTGTTTCCCTCATGTGGGCTAACAACGAAACTGGGGTGGTTTGGCCGGTGCGTGAGATCGGTGAAGTCTGCGCTACCCGAGGTGTCGCGTATCACTGCGATGGTGTGCAAGCGGTGGGTAAGCTTTCGGTCAGCTTCTCCGACGAGCCAATTCAGTTTCTTAGCCTGTCAGGTCATAAGCTGGGGGCGCCGAAGGGAGTTGGGGCTCTGATTATCCGAGAAGGAGTCGACTTTCATCCGCTGCTTTTTGGCGGGAAACAGGAAGGTGGGCGACGTGGCGGGACGGAGAATGTCGCTAATATCGTGGCCTTGGGGGAGGCGTGTAGATTGGCCGCGCTTCGGAACGATTCTGCATGGGCTCGCGTGGCGCAGCTTCGAGACAAACTCGAATCTGAAATCATGGCCAATGTGACAGGCGCCTACCGCAACGGCGCAGGGACTCCACGACTGCCCAACACCCTAAATTTCGGGGTGGAGGGCATTGATAGCGATGCGCTGGTCACTTTCTGTGATCGAAAAGGAATCTGCATTTCCTCGGGCTCAGCTTGCATGGAAAGCGCGATCACTCCTTCCCATGTGATTTCGGCAATGACTCAGAGCCACGATCGCGCAAACGAGGCCATCCGCGTAAGTATGAGTCT
>CBINJL010000220.1:0-5836 GCA_966250925.1 uncultured Opitutus sp.
AGGAACCGCGACTCGCGCGGCCGTTTGCGTGGACGGCAGGCAAGACGCTCTTCAAGTGGTTCGAAGCGGCGCTGGGTTGGACGGAGGACGAGGCGCGTGATCGCATCTATTTTGCCGCGGTCTGCCGCTGTTTTCCGGGGAAAAATCCGCGTGGCGGCGATCGCGTGCCGACACCCGGGGAGATCGCGACCTGCCGGCCGTGGCTCGAAGCGGAATTTGCGTTGCTGCGACCCGAGCTGGTGCTGCCGGTGGGCAAGCTCGCCATCCAGCAGTTTTTCCCGCCGTCCCCGCTGGTCGACATGATCGGTCGCCGGCACCGGCTGGAATACGCCGGGCAGGCGGTGGATTGCATTCCGTTGCCCCATCCCTCGGGCGCTTCGACCTGGCATCGCACCGAACCGGGACGCAGTCTGCTTGGCCAGGCGCTCGATTTGTTGGCGACTCATCCGGCGATCCGTGCCGTGGCGCCGCCAACAACTCGCGCCGGGGACTAAATCGGGACTTTCTTCCGGACGGCGATTCCACCTAACCTGCGCTCATGCGTCGCATTGCCCTCCTGTTGATCGGATCGATTCTGCTGCCCTTGTGCGTTCAGGCGCAGCGGGAAAAACTCCCCCCCCGCGATCTGATTCTCGTCGAACAAAAATTTCCCCGCGCCGAACGCACTTCCACCGGACTGTGGACCGAGGTCCTGCGTGAAGGCACCGGCGCTCAGCCCGAGCGCGGCGACACCGTGGCCGTGCTCTACAAAGGCGAACTGCTCGACGGCACGACGTTCGACGAGGCAACTGATGCCAACGCGCCCTTCAGTTTCCAGCTCGACCGCGGCAAAGTGATCGACGGTTGGGAATTCGGCCTGCTGCTGATGCGCGAAGGCGAAAAACGCCGCCTTATCGTGCCTTACGAACTCGGCTACGGCACCCGCGGTCGCTCGCCCGATATTCCCCGCATGGCCACGCTCGTTTTCGAAGTCGAGCTGCTCAAGGTCACGCCCCGCAGCGTGCCGGGCAATTGAGGCGCCGCGCCGCCGCGATGCGGGCCAAAAAAGAAATCGCATCGTTTCCGGGCGCTTATTGAAGTGAATTGGCATGAGCGACGAACAGGAGCCGCCGGCATTAAAACTACGTCCTCGGAAACGGCCCGCGACGGAGGGGGAGGATGTGTCTGCTCCGTCCGCTGCCGCCGATGCGCCGGCGACGGAATCCGCCAGCGAAGCAACGCCACGTTTGTCGCTCCGGGCCAAGCCGCGGTTGACGCTTAACGCCGACGAAACCGCGTCCGCGTCGGTGCCGGAGGTGGAAAAGGCTCCGTCTCAGCCCGCGCCAGAAGCGGAGGCGGTGGAGAAGCCTAAGCTCAAGCTCTCGCTCAAATCGTCCGCGGACGACGCCGTCGGCGGCGCCGCGCCGGATGCGAACGCGCCGCGCCAATCGGCCGGATTCCAGGGCCGCGCGATTCCCTCTCCGGAGCCGGAAGCGGCGGAAAAACCGAAGCTGAAACTTTCGTGGAATCGGGCCGAAGCGGCGGCGCCAGCTCCGACCGAGGAAAAGACTCTCCCGCCGCCGCCGATTCCGGAGACGTTGCCGCCACCTGTGCCGGTGGTGAAGACGGCGGACTCAGCTGAGGCGGATGAGGATGACGGTTCCACCGCGCCCCGCGACGTCCCGCAATTTCCCCCACCGCCAGGAATGGCGGCCGACGCCGAAACGGGCGACGATGACGCGCCCGTGGCCGGCAAACGCAAACGGCGTCGGCCTGAGCAGTCTCCGGTTTTCAAATTTGCCGTTGTGGCCGTCGTGGTGCTGATGATCGGCGGTTTCGCGGGCGGCGGTTATCTGGTTTACGATCTGTTCCTGCGCGTGCCCGAGCCGGTGGAAATCACCCCGCCGACCAAACGCGCGGCGCCGCCAGCCGCGGCGGCGACACCGGAAACCGCCGGACCTGCTTCCACGGCCGGCAAGTTGATCGACAAGGCCCGTCAAACCGTGGCCGCCGGCGAAGCGCACACCGCGGATGTCGATGCGATTTTGGAGGACGATCCGGTGGCGAATGAAAACGCGGCGTCCGCCAACTCCACGGCGGCTGCGGAGGCAACCGGCGTCGTCATCGTCGGCGCGGAATCGAGCGCCGCCGCCGCGTCGGAGCAGGTTGCGCCTTCGAAGCGTGGGTGGCGGAGGCACGGATCAGCGGCGTGCGTGAAGGCACGAATCCGCGCGCCTTTATCAACTCGATTTTGGTCAGCAAAGGCGACGTGGTCGATGCGCGCCTCGGCATCGTTTTCGAACGTGTCGATGCCGAGAGAAACCTGATCATTTTCCGCGACGCCACCGGCGCGATCGTCGGGAAAAAGTATTAACCGACCGCTGTTCCGTCGGTCGGTCGCGATCAGGCGGCGGCGCGCAGGATGGCTTCGATGCGTTCCGGCGTGAGATCGCCGTGTTCGCCGGCCGGAGTGGCCCCGCGATCGGCGAGCCGCTTTGCCACTTCGGCCGCAACCTCGGCGGGCACATCGTAGTCGCGCAACCGCGTCGGGATGCCGATCGAGTTGTAGAAGCTGCGCGTTTTTTCGATGGCCAAGGTGATGCGGGTCTGGTCGTCGCCTTGGACGATGCCCCAGACGCGTTCGGCGTATTGGAGAAGTTTTGCACCCTTGGTCGTTCGCTGGGCGTCGAGCAGACTCGGCAGCACGATGGCGAGCGTGCGCGCATGGTCGATGCCGTGAAGTGCGGTCAGCTCGTGGCCGATGGTGTGGGTGGCCCAGTCCTGCGGCACGCCGACACCGATGACGCCGTTGAGGGCGCAGGTGGCGGCCCAGACGAGATTGGCGCGGGCATCGTAGTCGGTGGGATTGGCGAGCGATTTCGGGCCTTCCTCGATCAGCACACGCAGCACGGATTCGGCGAAACGATCCTGCACCGCGGCTTGGGCCGGGAAGGTCAGGTATTGTTCAACAACATGGCAAAACGCGTCGCCGATGCCGTTGGCGATCTGGCGTTCCGGCAGTGAAAACGTGGTCTCGGGATCGAGCACGGAAAACCGCGGAAAAACATGCGGGCTGAGGAAGTGCAGTTTCTCGCGCAGCGCCCGGCGGCTGATGACCGAAGCCATGTTGGCTTCGGATCCGGTGGCCGGCAGCGTGAGCACCGTGCCCAGTGGCAGGGCCGATTGCACGGAGGCGCCGGCATCACGGAGGATTTGCCACGGATCGCCGTCATAGTTGACCGCGGCGCAGACAAACTTGGCGCCGTCGAGCACTGAGCCGCCGCCCACCGCGAGCACCCAGTCGATCGATTCGCGGCGGCAGAGCTCGACCGCCGGCATGAGCGTGTCGAAATCCGGGTTCGCTTCGACGCCCCAATGCTCGTGCACGGTGCGGTTGCCGAGCGCGGTTTTCACCTGGTCGTAAACCCCGTTGGCCTTGATCGAACCGCCGCCGGCCAGCAACAGGACCGCGGCGTCGGCCGGAATTTCGTCGGCGATGCGGGCGATCTGGCCGCGGCCGAAATGAATGCGGGTGGGGTTGTGAAACGTGAAGTTTTCCATTGTGAGCCGCGCACCCTGACGCACCTCGCCGTCCCCGCAAGTCGCCCGCCGATTTCCGTTAATCCGGAGGGTCAAATGTAACCATTATGGTTACACTTCGGCGCGAAGGTGACGGGAAATGGATTTGGCGCAGGGCGGGCGGGGCGCTTTGCTGGGCGGCATGCAGCAACGTTTTTCCGTCAAGGATGCGCTCAACGCCAGCGGCCCACACGAGTCGCTCGTCGTCAATGGTTGGGTGCGCACGCGCCGTGATGCGCGCACGTTTTCATTCATCGAGCTCAACGATGGCTCGTGCCTGCGCAACCTGCAGGTGATCGCGGATGTCGCGATGCCGGGTTACGCCGATGTGGTGCAAAAACTCACCACCGGCGCAGCGGTGTCGGTGCGGGGTGAGCTGGTGGAATCGAAGGGCGCGGGACAGACTTGGGAGCTGAAGGCGGCGGAAGTCACGCTGCTGGGCGCGGCCGATGCGAGTTATCCGCTGCAAAAGAAAGGCCACTCGATGGAGTTTCTGCGCGAGATCGCCCACCTGCGGCCGCGGGCGAATCTCTTCGGTGCCGTGTTTCGGGTGCGCAGCCGCCTGGCCTACGCGGTGCACCAGTTTTTTCAGGAACGCGGATTCGTTTACGTGCACACGCCGATCGTGACGGGCAGCGATTGCGAAGGCGCGGGCGAGTTGTTTCGGGTCACGACGCTCGATCCGGTCAATCCACCGCGCGATGCCGACGGTGCGGTCGATTACGGCGAGGACTTTTTTGCCCGGCCCACCTATCTTACGGTTTCGGGTCAGCTCGAAGCCGAGGTATTCGCCTGTGCGCTGGGCAACGTCTATACGTTTGGCCCGACGTTCCGTGCTGAAAATTCGAATACATCGCGCCACGCCAGCGAGTTTTGGATGATCGAGCCGGAAATGGCATTCACTGATCTGGCGGGCAACATGGATGTGGCGGAGGCGTTCGTGAAGCATCTGATCCGCGACGTGCGTGAACACTGCGCCGAGGATCTGGCGCTGTTTGCGAAGTTCGTGGACAAGGAATTGCTGGAGCGACTCGACTTCGTGCTGCAGCGGCCGTTTCAGCGCGTGAGCTACACCGAGGCGATGGACATTCTCGCCGCCAGCGGCCGCACCTGGGAGCACGCGGTGCAGTGGGGCGACAACCTGCAGTCGGAGCACGAACGCTACCTCGCCGAGGTGCATTTCAAGTGTCCGGTCACGGTCTACAACTACCCGAAGGAAATTAAACCGTTTTACATGCGCCTCAACGAGGACGGCAAAACCGTCACCGCGATGGACGTGCTGGTGCCAGGCATCGGCGAAATCGTGGGCGGCAGTCAGCGCGAAGAACGGCTCGACGTGCTCGAAGCCAACATGGATCGGCACGGCCTGAACAAGGACGACTACAGTTGGTATCTCGACCTGCGCCGCTACGGCTCGGTGCCGCACAGCGGCTTCGGTCTCGGTTTCGAGCGCATGCTGATGTTTGTCACCGGCATGGCCAACATCCGCGACGTGATTCCGTTTGCCCGCACGCCGGGGCACGCTCCGTTTTGAGCGAAGGGCGTCCCGGGCTCAAGTTTTGCCAAAGGCGGTCGATGAGCATCACGCCCTCGCCGCGCGCCGGTCATGTCCGAAGTTCCGCCCACCGTTTATCTCAGCCATGCGCCGCGTGACGCCGCCACGGCGCAACGCATCGCCGCCGTCCTGCGCGGTGCGGGGCTGGCGGTGCAGCTCGCGGACGAGGCCGGCGATCCCGGGGTGGAGCATTGCGCGGTGTTTCTGCCCATCGTGTCGGACAACACCCAGTCGCAGTCGACCGGGCGTTTTCGAGTCGAATGGCAACGGGCGGCGCAGCGGGCCGACGCCATGGCGGACGACGGCTCGTTTTTGCTGCCGGTGGTGATCGACAACACGGCGGCGCGCGAGGCGCGGGTGCCGCCGGCATTTCGCAACCGCCCCTGGGCGCGTTGGGAAGTGTGGGCGGCGCCGGAGCCGCTGATCGCGCGGGTGCGGGCGATGCTTGAGCGCCGGGCCAACGATGCGGCGGAAGCGCTCGCCGCGCAACGCGAGCAGGCTGCCGCGCGCAATGCAGCGCTGCGACTATTTCAACGCTGGCGCAAGCGACTGCCGCCGTGGGTGCGGCGTTGGCGCGTGGTATGGATCGTCACGCTTGTGCTGCTGCCAACGGGCTGGGTGCTGCAGGTGCGATCGGCCCGGGAGCCGGTGCAAAAGACGGAAGACGCGGTGATGAACGAGCGAATCTCAACACCGGCGCCGCAGGCAACCAAAGCGCAGGCA
>CBINJL010000221.1:0-5807 GCA_966250925.1 uncultured Opitutus sp.
AGCAGGTCATCTCGATCGCGGCCGGCATGATCCCGTTCCTGGAGCACGACGACGCCAACCGTGCGCTCATGGGCGCCAACATGCAGCGCCAGGGCGTGCCGCTCCTCCAGGCCGAATCGCCGTTCGTCGGCACCGGCATCGAGGAACGCGTGGCCCGCGACTCCAAGATCGTCTCCGTCGCCGAGGAAGCCGGCGTCGTCGCCTCGGTCGATGCCAAGCGCATCGTCATCACCGCCGATGGCAGCCTCCCGCGCAACTTCGAGAAGAACCCGAAGAGCGACGCGAAAAACGGCGTGCAGGTTTACGAACTGCGCAAGTTCATGCGTTCCAACGCCGGCACCTGCTTCAACCAGAAGCCGGTCGTCGACAAGGGCCAGAAGGTCAAGGTCGGCGACATCATCGCCGACGGTCCCTCGACCGAAAAGGGCGAGATGGCGCTCGGCCGCAACGTGCTCGTCGCGTTCATGCCGTGGAACGGTTACAACTTCGAAGACGCCATCCTGATCTCCGAGAAGGTGCTCAAGGAAGACATCTTCACCTCGATCCACATCCAGGAATTCGAGGTCACCGCCCGCGATACCAAACTCGGACCGGAAGAAATCACCCGCGACATTCCGAACGTCGGTGAGGAAGCCCTCAAGAACCTCGACCACAACGGTGTCATCCGCATCGGCGCCGAGGTGAAGCCGGGCGACATCCTCGTCGGCAAGATCACGCCGAAGTCCGAAACCGAACTCGCGCCGGAAGAAAAACTCCTCCGCGCCATCTTCGGTGAAAAGGCCGCCGACGTGAAGGACACCTCGCTCGTCGTTCCGTCCGGCGCCACCGGCATCGTGATGGACGTCAAGGTTTCCAGCCGCGTCGACTTCGAGAAGGAAAAGCTCTCGCCGTCCGACCGCCGTCGCCAGATCAAGCAGATCCAGGAGACCTACAAGACCGAGATGGACAAGCTGCGCGAGGCGCTGACCGAGTCGCTGTCCAACATCCTCCTCGGCGAAAAGATTCCGCTCGACGTCATCAACGGTGACACCGGCGAAATCATCATCCCGGCCAACCGCAAGATCACCAAGACCCTCCTGCGCAAGCTCGCCGCCGTCTCCAAGCACGTCGAGATCGACCCGTCACCGGTTCGCATCAAGATCATGGAGATCATCGGTTCGTTCCAGTCGAAGTTCGACGAGCTCGACACCGACCGCGAGCGCAAGGTCGCCGGCGTCGAGTCCGGTGAAGACGCCGGCAACGGCGCCATCAAGCAGGTCAAGGTCTACGTCGCCACCAAGCAGAAGCTGCAGGTCGGTGACAAGATGGCCGGTCGCCACGGCAACAAGGGTGTGGTCGCCAAGATCGTGCCCGAGGAAGACATGCCTTACCTGCCGGACGGCACGCCGATCCAGATCTGCCTCAACCCGCTGGGCGTGCCTTCGCGCATGAACGTCGGCCAGGTGTTGGAAACGCACCTCGGCTGGGCCTGTTCCAAGCTCGGCATCAAGGTCGCCACTCCGGTGTTCGACGGTATTCCCGAGAAGCAGGTGCGTAACTACCTCAAGGACGCCGGCCTGCCGAACTCCGGCAAGTCGACCCTCTTCGACGGTCGCACCGGCGAGAAGATCGATCAGCAGGTGGTGGTCGGCTACATCTACATGATGAAGCTGAATCACTTGGTCTCGCACAAGATTCACGCCCGTGCGGTCGGTCCTTACTCGCTCGTCACGCAGCAGCCGCTCGGCGGCAAGGCCCAATACGGCGGCCAGCGTTTCGGCGAAATGGAAGTGTGGGCCCTCGAAGCCTACGGCGCCGCCCACACCCTGCAGGAACTGCTCACCGTCAAGTCCGACGACGTGCAGGGCCGCACCAAGATCTACGAGTCGCTCGTCAAGGGCGACAACACCCTCCAGGCCGGCACCCCCGAGTCCTTCAACGTGCTCATCAAGGAAATCCAGTCCCTCGGTCTGGATATCCGTCTCAACAAGCGCGACGCCCTCGGCAACCTCGTCGAGACCCGCCCGCCCTCCGCCGCGCAGATCGCCTCCGGCAATCCCCGCGCGACCAGCCTGTAATTGGTTTTAACTACAAACTTTAGGGAACCTACATGAGCATCCAACCCAACGAAGTCGCCGCCGGCGCCCGCGAAGAAGTTCGCTCCGCCCTCGGCCTCGACGAAAATCCCTTCGACTGCGTTTCCATCACGGTCGCTTCCCCCGAGACCATCCGCAACTGGTCCCGCGGCGAGGTGAAGAACCCCGAGACCATCAACTACCGCACCTTCAAGCCCGAGCCGGGCGGCCTCTTCTGCCAGAAGATCTTCGGCCCGGTGCGCGACTACGAGTGCGCCTGCGGCAAATACAAGCGCATCAAATACAAGGACGTCGTCTGCGATCGCTGCGGCGTCGAGGTCACCATTGCCCGCGTCCGTCGCGAGCGCATGGGCCACATCGAGCTGGCCGTGCCGGTTTCCCACATCTGGTTCCTCAAGAGCATGCCGAGCCGCCTCGGCCTTCTGCTCGATATGACCGCCCGCTCGCTCGAGCGCGTGATCTATTACGAGAACTACATGGTGGTCGATCCGGGCCGCACGCCGCTTGAGCCAAAGCAACTCCTCACCGACGTCGAATACCGTCAGGCGCTCGACGAATACGGTGACGATTCCTTCGTCGCCAAGATGGGCGCCGAGGCCGTGCGCGACTGTCTCGTCACCATGGACATGGAGTCCACCGTGGTCGAGTTGCAGGAGCAGATGCGCGCCACCCGCTCCAAGCAGATCAAGAAGAAGCTCTCCAAGCGCCTCAAGGTCATCCAGGGCTTCATCTCCTCCAACTCCCGCCCGGAGTGGATGGTGCTCGAGGTCCTGCCGGTCATCCCGCCGGACCTGCGCCCGCTCGTTCCGCTCGAAGGCGGCCGTTTCGCCACTTCCGACCTCAACGACCTCTATCGCCGTGTCATCAACCGCAACAACCGGTTGAAGAACCTGATGCAGCTCAAGACGCCCGACGTTATCATTCATAACGAAAAGCGCATGCTGCAGGAGTCCGTCGACGCCCTCTTCGACAACGGTCGCCATGGCCGCCCCGTCACCGGCGCCGGCAACCGTTCGCTGAAGTCGCTCTCCGACATGCTCAAGGGCAAGCAGGGCCGCTTCCGCCAGAACCTGCTCGGCAAGCGCGTCGACTACTCGGGCCGTTCCGTCATCGTCATCGGTCCGGAGCTCAAGCTCAACCAATGCGGTCTGCCCAAGAAGATGGCGCTCGTCCTGTTCGAGCCGTTCATCATCCGCCGCCTCAAGGAACTCGGCTTCGTGCACACCGTCCGCGGTGCCCGCAAGATGATCGAAAAGAAGTCCCCGGAAGTGTGGGACATCCTTGAAGAGGTGACCAAGGGCCACCCGGTGCTGCTCAACCGCGCGCCGACCCTGCACCGCCTCTCGATCCAGGCGTTCGAGCCGGTGTTGATCGAAGGCGAAGCCATCCGCGTTCACCCGCTCGTCTGCACGGCTTACAACGCCGACTTCGACGGTGACCAGATGGCCGTGCACGTGCCGCTGTCGCTCGAAGCCATCATGGAGTGCAAGCTCCTCATGATGGCGACCTCCAACATCTTCTCGCCGTCCTCCGGCAAGCCGATCCTCACGCCGTCGCAGGACATCGTGCTCGGTGCCTACTACCTGACGCTCGAACCGCGCAAGAAGGTGGCCAAGGACGCCCGCGTGCCGCTCATGGCCGACACCCAGGAGGTGCTCTTCGCCAAGGACGACGGCGCGCTTACCGTCCACGACTGGGTCGACATCCCGAACCCGGACAAGGGCGTCGAAGGCACCGTCTTCGGCAACAGCGAAAAGAAGGTGCTCCGCACCACCGTCGGCCGCGTGATCTTCAACCAGATCTGGCCGAAGGAACTCGGTTTCGTGAACTTCCCGGTGCCGAAGGGCAAGCTGGGCGACCTCATCCTCAACACCTACAAGGTGACGAACGAGGCCACCACGGTCGAGTCGCTCGACAAGCTCAAGGAGCTCGGCTTCCAGACCGCCTTCCAGGCCGGTATCTCCATCGGTATCGACGACATGATCATCCCCGAGGCCAAGAAGGACATCGTGGCTGATTCGCGGAAGAAGATCGCCGAAGTCGAAGGCCAGTTTGCCAAGGGTATCATCACCGACGGCGAACGCTACAACAAGGTCGTCGACATCTGGACCGGCGCCACCGACAAGATCGCCAAGGAAGTGTTCACCAAGCTCGAAGGCAACGACGGCCGCGAGGAAGTGAACCCCGTCTACATCATGATGGATTCCGGCGCCCGTGGTAACAAGCAGCAGGTGCGTCAGCTCTGCGGCACCCGCGGCCTCATGGCCAAGCCTTCCGGCGAAATCATCGAGCGTCCGATTCTGTCGTCCTTCCGCGAAGGTCTGACCGTTCTCGAATACTTCATCTCCACCCACGGTGCCCGTAAGGGTCTGGCGGATACGGCGCTCAAGACCGCCGACGCCGGTTACCTGACCCGTAAGCTTTGCGACGTGGCCATGGACGTGGTCATCGCCGAAGAAGATTGCGGCTCCCGCGATGGTATCTGGAAGAAGGCCATCTACGAGGGTGATGACGAGATCGTCGGCCTCAAGGAACGTATCGTCGGCCGCTGCTCCAGCGACGACGTTTACAACCCGCTCAGCCCGGAGGAAATCCTGGTCAAGTCCGGCGAACTCATCACTGAGGAAATGGCCGACACGATCGTGGAATCCGGCGTCGAGCGCGTGAAGGTCATGTCACCGCTCACCTCGACCAGCCGCCACGGCATCGACGGCAAGTCCTACGGCATCAATCCCGCGACCAACAAGGTGGCGAAGACCGGCGACTCCGTCGGTATCATCGCCGCCCAGTCGATCGGTGAGCCGGGCACCCAGCTCACCATGCGCACCTTCCATATCGGTGGTGTGGCTTCGGGCGGATTCAAGAATCCGGAAATCCGCGTTCGCTCCAAGGGTCTCGTCAAGTATCGCGGCCTGCGCCTCGTGCCGACCGCTGACGGCGCCTCCATTGTGCTCAACAAGACCGGTTCCATCCAAATCGTCGACGCCGACGAGAAGGAACTCGAGTCCTACAACATCGTGGTCGGCTCCTACCTGCCGATCGCCGATGGCTCCGAGATCAACAAGGGCGACCTGCTCGCCGCTTGGGATCCTTACAACGTGCCGGTGCTTTCCGAAAAGGGCGGCACGCTGGTGTTCAAGGACATGATCCCCGGCGTCACGGTTAAGCGCGAACTCGACGAAGCGTCGGGCCGCATCGCCACCGTGGTCATCGAGCACAAGGAAGACCTCAACCCGCAGATCGAAGTGCGCGACGCAGCCAACAAGCCGCTGGCGTCCTACGCCATTCCGGTCGGCGCTCAGATCGCGGTCAATGAAGGCGACATCATCGCCCCGGGCTCGCTGCTCGCCAAGACCCCGCGTCAGGCCTCGAAGACCAAGGACATCACCGGCGGTCTGCCGCGTGTGGCCGAGCTTTTCGAAGCCCGTCGTCCGAAGGATGCGACCGAAATGGCGCGCATCGACGGTGTCGTCTCGTTCGAAGGCACGCTGCGCGGCAAGCGCAAGCTCGTCGTCCGCAACGAGGAAACCGAGCAGGAAGAGGAGCACCTCATCGCCCCCGGCAAGCACATCATCGTGCAGCCCGGCGACGTGGTGCACAAGGGCCAGCACCTCACCGAAGGTTCCGCCGACCCGCACGAGATCCTCGAGATCCTCGGTCCGTCCGCGCTCTACGACTTCCTCATCGCCCAGGTTCAGGAGGTTTATCGCCTCCAGGGTGTGACCATCAATG
>CBINJL010000222.1:0-5793 GCA_966250925.1 uncultured Opitutus sp.
AAAATGCGGGAGCTGTGCCTGTCGGGCTACTTCAGATCGGAAATCGTCGGCAAGACGGTGCTCAATTACGACCCCATGCCGGGAAGGCTCGATCCCTGCATTTCCGTCGACGAGGTCAACAACACCATCTGGACGGAGGGCTGAGCCCTCCCCGCACTCCGACGGCCCGCTCCACGCCGTGACCTTTCCCGCAACCTACATTCCATGCGTCGATAGTCGACGCAAAGAGCACAACGCCCCGCAGCAGTTGGTGCTCGCCCGCATAGTTCGCATGTAGGGCTGCCGCTTGCGGCATGCCGCATCTGCCCCTCAGCCGACCGTCAGCCTGCGGCATGCCGCAAGCGGCAGCCCTACAGAGTCGTCAGCGGTTGACCGTGGTATCCCCATCAAGCTCCAATTGCCTCCGGGATTCGTGCCTCTTGGTGTTTCTTCGTGGTTTCTTCACCGCATCGTTCCGGCCTCACGCGATCGTCACCGACTCGCCGGTCTCGCTCGCGCGATACAGAGCGGTGACGAGTGCCACCGCTTTGCGCGCTTCGGGGCCTTCGATGGCGAGCGGACGCTGTTCGCGCACCGCCTCCACCAGATCGGCGATCTGGCGTTTGTGGCCTTCGATCGAAATCCCCGCCGGATTCGACGCACCGGAGCCAAGCTCGCCCGCACCGGCGGCGCGGATCGCTTCGTCTCCGGGTTGCTCGTCGCAAAATTTCCATTGCGTGATGACGCCGTCTTCCAACCGCGCCGATCCGCTCTCCCCACACAATTCGATGCGCAGCGACCAGCCAGGCCAGGCCGCGGTTGAGGCTTCGATCGTGCCCAGCGCACCGCCGGGAAAACGCAGCACCGCCGCCGCCGTATCCTCAGCTTCGATACCCGTGTGCAGGCGCCGGGTCTTGAACGCCCGGATTTCCTCCGGCAGGCCGGCAAACCACTGCAGCAGATCCACGCCGTGAATGGCCTGGTTCATCACCGCACCGCCGCCATCGAGCGCCAGCGAGCCTTTCCAGGCCGAACCGCTGTAATACTCCGGGTTGCGATACCACTTCACGTAACAACTCGCGAGCGTCAGGCGTCCGAAGCGGCCGGCGTCGAGCGCGGCCTTGATCGTGCGTGCGCCGTCACTGAAACGGTTTTGAAAAATCGGCGCCACCCGCACCCCGGCCGCCTGTGCCGCCGCGATGATTTGGTCGGCCCGTTCCGGCGTGGTCTCGATCGGCTTCTCCACCACCACATGTCGGCCGGCCGCGATCGCCGCCAACGCCGGATCGAGATGGGCTCCACTCGGCGTGGTGATGGCAATCACCTGCACATCGTCGCGCGCCACCATTTCCTCGACCGTGGCGGTCACGACCGCCGCGCCATGTTGTTTCGCAAAAGCGGCGGCCTTTTCCGGCGAACGACTGACCACGCCCACCAGACGGGCGCCGTCGACGGCGTTGATGGCTTGGGCATGGACGCCGGCGATCATGCCGGTGCCCACGATGGCAAATCCGAGGGGGTGTGCAGACATGCTGCCAAGCTAAGCGGGCCAGATCCCTTCGCGTCGAGCGGAAGTCTCCGCCGACCGCACGGTCCTCACAACGACTTGGTCAGAAAAAGCGCCTCGCCCGCGCCGTCCTGCAAACTGTAGCGCCGAAATCCCGCCGCGAGGTAGGTGCGCAGGGCGCGGTGGTTTTGATCGAGCACTTCGAGCGTGAGCTTGCAGCAGCCTTCGCGGCGCGCCTGCGCTTCCGCCGCTTCCAGGAGCGCCCGCCCGATGCCGCGGCCACGATGCGAGGCCCGCACGCAGACGTCGTGAAGATTGAGCAGCGGTCGGGCCGCGAAGGTCGAAAACCCGAGGAAACACACCGCCACCCCGACCGCCTCGTCCCCGTCGCGGGCGAGAAAAATCCGCGTGGTTGGGAACGCCCGCAGGCCGGCGATCAATTGCGCGCGCACCGCCTCGGCCAGCGGCGCGCCATCGCCCATGTCGTCCTGAGAATAGGTGTCGATCATCGCCAGCACCGCGGCCGCTTCCGCAGCGTTGGCCAGATCGGCCAGACTCACCGTGACCGTGGCGGAATTCGTCGGAGTTTCCATGCAGCGAACAACGGACAACGCCCGCCCGCTGTCCATCGCTCAATGAGGTAGATGCGAAACGTTTGCCAGCATGCACGACGCCCGCACAGGCTGACACGCACCCCATGTCCGAACAACCGCCCGTCGACCCGACCGTTTCCCCTGACACCGCCGCCGGCGAGGATATGCTCGTGCCGGCCGAACCGCTCGCCTCCGGCCGCAAGCGCGGCGTGGTCGATGCGGAACGATTGCAGATCGATCCCACGTTGCTGGCCACGCCGCTCGCCGCCGGTTGGCAACGGCTCGGCGGCATCGTGGTCGACCTTGTCGTCATCGGCGGCCTTTCCGTGCTGAGCCATCCGGTGCTCGGCCTGCTCACCGGCATCACGTTCTTCGGTCTCGGCACGCCGCGCGAAAGCTCCGCGCGCGTATGGCGCACGGTGAGCTGGGGATTGCGCGGATTCGGTGCACTCATCGTCGTGCTCTCCGTCTTCCTGCTTGCTGGTCGACCGCTGGTGCGCTCCGGCGCGTTCAATCTGGCGGCCGAAAAGGAAGCGCCGCGCCTCGCCTATGTGGAGGTTTCCCCCGCCGCCTCCACCGGCGAGTTGCGCCGTGCGGTGGCCCAGCTCGAAACCCAGGTGGATTTTCTTGAACAGCAAAACGCCGCGCTGCGCGACGAGATCCGCGGCAACTCCTGGTTGCGCCTCGCCGCCGATTCGAGCCGCACGATGGGGTTCACCTTTGGTTGGGCCGGCGTCTATTTCACCCTCTGCACGGCACTCCTGCGCGGCCGCACGCTGGGTAAGCTGATTTTCCGCACCCGCGTCGCCCGTCTCGACGGCCAACCGATCACGGTGATGGACGCCTTCGTGCGCAACAGCGGTTACGCCGCCGGTCTCGCCACCGGCCTGCTCGGGTTTGCCCGGCTGCTGTGGGACGCCAATCGCCAGGCCATCCAGGACCGCATCGCCAGCACCGTGGTGGTGAAGGGGTGAACATGGACCGGCGACGATTGCACCGCGCGCCGGCCTGGGCTGGCTGGCGCGTTTTCGTCGGATTGTTCGGATTCACCGCCGCCGCTGCGTTTGCCGGCGCCACGGAAGTGCAGCAACACGGCGTCGTGTTTGAAAAATGGATACGCGACACCTTCTTCGATCACTACGCGCCGGAATCCTACACCCAGAAATGGGACATCCCCGCTGCGGCCAACCGCCATCACGGCGGCATCCCGGTCAACCCTAAGGCCGCCCGCCACGGCGCGCCGATCGGACTGGGCGATGCGTTGCGCCAATACGACATCGACGAGCCGTTTCTGCTGCTGCTCGGCTACTGGGAACAGGACGGCGCAAGCAAACGTTTCGTGACGCTCACACCGGTGAAGATTCACCCGGAAACGTGGCGGCTGCTTTGGGGTGACGTGTCCCGCGCCGATCTCGAACGCCTCGATGCCGCGATCAAGGATCGTTCACTCGACGCCCCGGCAGCCCGGCAACGCGCTCAGACGTTGAAGGACACGCCGCCGTTTTCCACGTCGCTTATCACGCTCAATCCGAAGATCGGCGCCGGACCGCACGGTCAGCGCCGGTTGCAATGCAGCCTGCGGTTCGACCTCATCTACGACCTGCTCGCCAGCGATGCCGACCGCACCGCCGTCACCAACCCCGAACTGTGGGGCGTGCCCTTCCCCGGCCCGGTCGCCTCCGCCGCCCGCACCTTCGCGGACGACGAAAGTTAACCGTAGCGCGGTGCTTCAGCCCGCGCGCTTAGCCTTGCTGGGTTCCGACAGGTAGAGCGTTTCAAATAAAGTCGCTGCCATTGGAACCGTAGGGGCGCACCTCGTGTGCGCCCGCGTCGGAGTGGGTTCCTGGAATGATCCTATGTTCCGCAATTGAAGTTTAACGCAAAGACCGCGAAGGCCGCAAAGCACGCCAAGAAAGGCGGCAAGTAAATAGCAACAACTCCACAGCCCGTTCACCCCGCGGGTGAGCTGGGATATGACAGATTGGACTGATTCTTACTCTGTGATCTCTGCGTCCTCTGCGGTTAAACTGCGGAATTTAGGATGATAAGGCTGACGCACAGCGGGTCGACGCGAGAGTAATCCCGCCCCCTACAGGAACATGGCGCAGCCCGGACGACCCTCACTGCGTCGCCTTGACGCGATCGATCAACGCTTGGTTGAGGCGGATGTATTCCTCGCGCAGTTCCGGCGGGTTGGCCTTTTCCGCCAACGCTTTCGACTGCTCTGCCGCGGCGATGGCGCCGGCCTTGTCACCCTTCTTTTCCAGCAGCAGTCCGTGACGGTAAATCATCCAGAAGGCCTCGGGTTGCGCCTTCAGGCCGGCTTCCATCCAGGCCAGCGCCTGGTCGAGATCGAGATCGTTGGCGTAGTAAAACATCGCCGCGCCGAAATACGGTTTCTCCGCCGCATCGGACGCCATCGCCGCCTCGATCTGCGGCACCAGCAACGCGGTGGTGTCGACCGCGATCTTAACCGGCACGCGAGTGTTTTCCCAAGTCAGGGAAAGCGTGGCGCCATTAGTATCCAGATCATTGATACCAAAGGAGAGCGACTCGACCGGCTCGGCCAGACGCTGGGGCTGCGCGGTGAAGCGGACAACGTCGTTGGCCGGATCGTAGCCGTAGGAACCCCACTGGCCGCGGGCGTTTTGCAGGATGAACGTCCATTCCGTCTCGCCGGGAATGGTGAACAGTTCGTAGTCGCCCGCCGCCACGTCGACGCCGTTCAACTTCGCTGCGGTCGACAGCGTGAGCTTGGTCGCGACATCGGCGCCGGTGCGCCAGACTTCGCCATAAGGCACCAACTGACCGAAGATTTCACGGCCGCGCGCGCTGGGGCGGCTGTAGGACAACTCGATGTCGGTCACGCCGACCCGTTGCTTGACCACGCCACGCGGACTGGCGGCGGGAAACTCCACCACAGGCGCAGCGTTCTGAGCCCATAGCGGGGAGACAGAAACGACGCTCAACAGTGCAAAACCGAAACAGAGTGAATTGCGGGACAACATGTCTTCACCAAAACCGTGGAAACCAAGACAACGCCATCCTTTTGCGACCAAGCGCTTAAAACCTGCGCCGGTATCCCTTGCCAAAGCCATACCGGATCGCGACCGCGGTTTCCAACCTGCCGTCCTACCTCGGTGGAGTTGCCGTGCAAATCGCCACCGAGTTGTAATAATTGCGCCAACCTTCAGCGCAAAACGCACGATCTCCAAGCGATCTTTCCCAGCTAAGTAGTTTCCCCCTGCAGGACCGGACAAACTTAGCTTAATTTCGCTCCGTAAACGACCGTAGATTTCACTCGCGTGACTCCACGTCCCGCCGTGATCGACACCTGTCTTCACTGGAAGACAGGGGCCGGTTCCGGTGCCCGGCCTATGCAACGTCTTCCTCAATCTAGCCGCTTCGCCCGTCTGGCATGCACAAGCATCGCCATGCTGGTCGCAAGCCTGTGCCTGGATGCCCAGACAGCAGGGGTCGAAAACGAGAGCCGTCTGGCCCGCAGCACCCAGGAGTTTTGGCAACTGGCCTCGGGAAACCCGGACCGGGAGTTGGACTTCGACATGGAGATCGACGTTCTTTTCTACAATCCGGACTGGGGCATTCTCTGGGTGCAATCAGGCAACTTTGGCGAATATGCCCAGCCGGGAGAAACGCCATTGCCGCTGGCTGCGGGCGACCGCTTCGTCTACGAGGAGCGCGCCAGCAAGCGCG
>CBINJL010000223.1:0-5788 GCA_966250925.1 uncultured Opitutus sp.
GAACGTAAACGGAAATTCCCCCTTCCCTCCGTCCGAGCCATGGACCGCGCTCGGCCCATCAAATAGGGGCGCCCTTTTGAGGCGCCCCTAATGACCTAACACCAAGCAAACCGTAGAACCTCAACAACAGTCGATACTCATACGGGTGCTGTCTATCTGCACCGGGATAGACGCCACTCGCCGCCTTTCGCTCAAATTTCCCAGAAAATAAATCGATGCGAGGTTCCGTGCCTGCGACTGCGGAGCGCCCTCAAGCATCGTCGCCGACCAGACCAGACCAGACCGACGGCTTGTCCGACCGTTGATCTGGATCAAGCCCGTTCCGGATTGTTCGACGCGTTCCTTGCCGCCGCCCGTCCCTCCGGCCCAGTCTCGGGTTGTCCAGACGTTTCGCCATGCCCACTCCTTCCGGACAACTCCACCATCTCCTGACCGGCCGGATCGCGCCACTCTCACGTCCCGGCACGAGCAGCGCCATCGACAAAACCCCCGTCACCGGCCCGGTCATGGTCAACGCCCTCGGCCTCACTGGCGACGAACAGGCAGACCGCCGCGTCCATGGTGGCCCCGACAAGGCCGTGCTGCTGTATTCCCTCGATCACTACGCCGCCTGGCGCGATGAGCTGGGTCCGCACCCGCGGCTCGATCGTCCGGGCGCCTTTGGCGAAAACCTCGCCGTCAGCGGTCTGACCGAAGCCGACGTCTGTCTGGGCGATCAATGGCGCGTGGGTGAACACGTGATTTTGGAAATCACCCAAGGCCGCCAACCCTGCTGGAAACTCGCCGACCGCTTCGGCGTGGCCGACATGGTGCAACGTGTGCAGCTCACCCTGCGCACCGGCTGGTATGCACGCGTGCTGGCGCCCGGCCTGCTCACCGTCGGCGACGCCCTCACCTGCGTCAGCCGGCCTCACCCGGACTGGCCGATCCGCCGTCTCACCGCCCTGCTTTATGCCGAGTCCGCGCGCCCGGACGATCTTGCCTCCGCGCTCGACCTGCCGTTGCCCGAAGGCTGGCGACGCACCCTGGCCCGGCGGCTGGACCACGGAAACACCGACGCGTCCCCCAACGAAAATCTGCGCATCCACGGCCCTTCGTCGGAAGCCCAAGCCGACGCCTGACTGCGTAGATGCCTGCTTCCGCCAATCCATCGCTCCTGGCCCGCACGGCCTTTTCAACTGCGCTCGGGTTTCTGGCGGTCAGTGCGACACTCGGCGCCGTGCTGCGCGGGATCGCCGTCCGTCCCGTCGCCGGACTCGACTACGGACACCTGTTGCACACCCATTCGCACACCGCCTTCCTCGGCTGGGTGTTCAACGCGTGCTTCGCCGTCGCGTTGCGGCTTTTTCTCCCCGCCACAAACGGTTCCGGCTGGCGGCGGTTGTTCCTGGTGCTGCAGGTCGCGGTGCTCGGCATGCTTGCTTCGTATCCATTTCAAGGATACGGACCGATCTCGATCGCCTTCTCCGCCCTGCACATGGGGGCGGCGGCCGTTTTCGCGTGGTGGCTTTGGCGTGACCATGCGGCCGTTCCCGCCGCCCGGGCCCACTTGAAAATCGCGCTGGGCGCGATGGTGCTTTCAGGACTGGGTCCGCTGGCGCTGGGTCCGCTCGCGGCCCTCGATTTGCGTGAATCCCCGCTCTACGCCCTGGCGATCTATTTTTACCTGCACGCGCAATACAACGGCTGGTTCCTCTTCTTCCTGCAGGCTGCCGTCCTGCAGGAAGCCGCCAACCGCCGCGGAATCGACACCGCGGCCGCGGCGCGCTCCGCCCGTTGGCTGGGAACCGGTCTGGTGCTGACCTTCGCCCAGTCGACGCTGTGGCTTACCCCGCCCGCCTGGGTCTTCGCAGTCGCGGCGATCGGCGGCCTGGCTCAACTTGTGGGGGTGGTCTTTTTCCTTCGTGCGCTCCGGCCGGCCGGGTTGCCCGCCGGCGGGCTGGCGCGCGCGCTTGGCGGACTCGCCCTGGGCGGATGGCTCGTCAAGCACCTGCTGCAGGCCGCCGCCGCCTGGCCGCAATTGCTGGCTCTGGCCAACCACCGGTTCATTGTCATCGCCTTCCTTCATCTGGTGTTTCTGGGGATCGTCACGCCGGCACTTTTCGCCCTGGCGCTACGCTGGAAGTGGATGCCGGTCGGGTTCGGCCTGCGCGTCGCTCTCAGCAGTTTTTTCGGCAGCGTGCTGATCTCCCAGGGCATCCTGATACTCTGGCCGCTGGGCTGGACCGGCACTGACACCAATCCGCTGCCGCTGCTGGCGGTGGTCGCCGCGGTGACCGCGCTGGCCACCGGCGCGCTCGCACTGATTCGGCCGCGGACGATGAGGCAGAGTGGCGGCGTTTAAAGGACCGCGGGGGATGCCACTCCTCCTCAGGAAGCGTCGATCCGGGCGAGCGGAGCGAGGGCCGTCTCCGCCGCCGCGGCAGGGCGCGGGTCGCTGGCGGTGAGCGGGTAACGGTAGCGGTTGCCCTCGTAATTGCGGAAGACGATTTCGCGGTCGTTGATTTCCTCCACGTAGTCGGGATTGATCGGCACCTTGCCACCGCCCCCGGGGGCATCGATGACGTATTGCGGCACGGCGTATCCGGTGGTGTGGCCACGCAGGGACTTCACGATCTCGATGCCCTTGCGCACATCGACCTTGAAGTGGGCACCGCCGGTGATCAGGTCCATCTGGTAAATGTAATAGGGTCGCACGCGCATCCGCAAAAGCCGGTGCACCAACGCCTTCATCACCGCCGCATCGTCGTTCACCCCGGCCAGCAGCACGCTTTGATTGCCCAACGGCACGCCCGCAAACGCCAGTCGCTCGCAGGCGTCGCGCAGCTCGGCGGTGGCTTCCTTGGGATGATTCACATGGATGCTCATCCAGATCGGCCCGTATTTTTTGAAGATCTCGCACAATTCCGGCGTGATGCGCTGAGGCAGGAAAACCGGGATGCGCGAGCCGATGCGGATGAATTCCACGTGCGGGATCTCCCGCAAACGGGCCAACAGGTGCTCGAGTTTACGATCTGAAAGCAGCAGCGGATCACCACCTGAAAGCAGCACGTCACGCACTTCCGGATGCGACTCGATGTAGCGCAATCCCTGCTCGTATTCGGGATGGAAATTGTAGTCCTGTGCGTTGGAAACCAACCGACTGCGCGTGCAGTAACGACAGTAGGCCGCGCACCGGTCCGTCACCAGGAACAGCACCCGATCCGGATAACGGTGGACGATGCCCGGCACCGGGGAATGTTCATCCTCGCCCAACGAATCGAGCTGCTCCTCCGCCGACACAAACATCTCCCCTTCACGCGGGATGAGTTGCTTGCGTATCGGGCAATTCGGGTCGTTGCGGTCGATCAGATTGAAAAAGTAAGGTGTGATCGCGAGGGCCAGTTTCTTGCCCGCAAAGGCCACGCCGCGACGTTCCTCGGGGGTAAGCGTCATGAACCGCTCCAGATCCTCCAAGGTCGTAAGGCGGTTCTTCAACTGCCAGGTCCAGTTGCGCCATTGTTCGGCCGGCACGTGCTGCCACAGTCCCTGCCCTTCGAACCAAACGGAGCGATCTTCAGTGTATGCCATGAATGAATCGCAGTAAGCCGCCCGCCTCCCATCTGTCAAACGAGGGGCCGAATCGCCCGCCATCGACGTTACCGGGCCTGGCCACCGGCGACGGGCCCGCAGCAAGACCGAGGAGTTTCCCACCCGCCTCCCCGGTAACATACCCCAGGGCGAAGATTTTGACGTCTTCGCTCAGGTTCCGTCGATTGGAGCCGATAACAGTTGCCGGCCCGATCCGCGGTTTCGCCGCGGTCGCGAATACCCCGCCATGCCCCCCGCCCTGTCCCGTTCCCGCCTGCCGTCGTTGGCGGCATCGGTCGCAATCGCCGTTGCGATCGGCGCCGGCTTGCGTCTCGCGCACGGACAACCGGCGCTCCAATTGGTCGTGCTGGTGCTGGGCATCGCGGCGCTCGCCCCGGCCTGGTGGCGCCGACGCGCTGACGGAAGGGCTCCCGTAACCGATTCCCCCCCCATCACCGCCCCGGCAACGACTTCAGCCGGCATCGCGCACTTCGCCACCATCTGGGAGGAATCACCGCTGGCCATCGTGTTGCTCGAACCCCACGCGCCCAACGGCGACATTACCATCATCGACTGCAACCGCGCCGCCTGCGAACTGCACGGCTACACGCGCGAGGAATTGATCGGGCAATCCATCAATCTGCTGGAGGAAGTGCCCTGGACCCAGTGGCGCGACAGTTGGCTGGCCCATCTGCGCCAGCACCGTCGCGTCGAGGGCGAGGGCAACCACCGCCGCAAGGACGGCACGGTTTTCCCCACCGAATACTTCACCTGCCTGATCTCCATCGAAGGCCGCGAATATGTTATCGGCATGGATCACGACGCCACCCCCCGCAAGGTCGCCGAGGCCGGCCTGCGCGAGGCCAAAGAGGCCGCCGAGGCCGCCGACCGGGTGAAAAGCGAATTCCTCGCCGTGATGAGCCACGAGATCCGCACCCCGATGAACGGCATCATCGGCTTCACCAACCTGCTTCAGGACACTCCCCTCAACGCCGAGCAACGCGACTGGCTCGGCACCATTCGCTCCTCCGGGGAAACGTTGCTCACCTTGATCAACGACATCCTCGACTTCTCCAAAATCGAGTCGGGCAAAATGGACATGGACCTGCGCCCGGCCCGACTCGATCGCTGCATCGAAGAGGTCGTCGGACTGCTCTGGAGCAAGGCCAACGAAAAGGACATCGAACTGCTCTCCTGGATCGACCCCGCCCTGCCGGCCTGGATTGAGACCGACATCACCCGCCTGCGTCAAATCGTCCTCAATCTGGTGGGCAACGCGATCAAGTTCACCCCGCGGGGTGAAATCGAGGTCGACGCCCGCCCGCATCCGCCCTTGCACCATTTCGGTCCGCCCTGCGTGCAGATCACCGTGCGCGACACCGGCATCGGCATCCCGCCCGATCGCGTCGACCGTCTGTTCAAACCGTTTTCCCAAGCCGACTCCTCCACCACCCGCCAATACGGCGGTTCCGGCCTCGGGCTCGCCATCTCACGCCGTCTCGCCGAATTGCTCGATGGTCGCATCGACCTCGTTTCCTCCACCTCCGACGGCTCGACCTTTCGCGTCGTCGTGCCCGCTCCTGGCTGCGAACCACCCGCCGGCGCCAAGGAACCGGCCTACATCGACGAAAACGCCGTCGACCTGCGCGGCAAACGCGTGCTCGTGGTCGATGACAACGAAACCAACTGCCGTATCCTCGACAGCCTGCTCCGCCGCTGGCACATGGAACCGGTCACGTTCACCCATGGCGCCGATGCGCTGGCTCATCTCGAACACGCGCCTCCGCCTGATCTGGCGCTGCTCGACATGATGATGCCCGATCTGAACGGCATGGAACTGGCCACTCGTTTGCATGAACGCCACCAGACCTCGCCGTTGCCGCTGCTCCTGCTCTCCTCGGTCGGTCAGGACGAATTGCGCCGCCTCGGCGACGTCGACCTCTTTCGCGCCATCCTGCACAAACCCGTGCGCCAATCGGCTCTCTTTGATGCGGTGATCGATGCCCTGGCTTCTCACGGCGACAATCGTCCCGACAGCCGCCCGCCCTTCGACCGCTCCCAGCGCAATTTCGCCCACGAACACCCGCTGGAAATTCTCGTCGCCGAAGATAATCGCGTGAACCGCAAGCTGATCCAGCAGGTGCTCGAACGCCACGGCTACGCGCCCACGCTGGTTGAAAACGGCCGCGACTGCCTCCAAGCCGTGATGGATCGCCCG
>CBINJL010000224.1:0-5775 GCA_966250925.1 uncultured Opitutus sp.
TTTCGAGCGCGATGCGGAGATAGATTTCATCGCGGCCTTCCTTCGCAATTGTCTTGGCCAGATCGAGCGACTTCTGCCGCACGCTTTCGCCCGACCGCAATGCCACCCGTTTGGTGCCGCCGCCGAGGCGACGGCCGTCGAGGTGCATCAGGTCCCAGCGCAGGACGCCGCGCGCCGTTTTCGGCGCATCGTAGACGGTGTAAAGGTGCACGTCCGCGATCGTCGAACGACGGTAGTTGCCGATCGTGGTCTGCTCGTCGCCGGGCACGTGCGCCGTCACCAGCGCCGGCGCGTAGAAACGCCGGGCCGCGTAATGCAGCGCCTTCCAGCGGCCGGTGAATTCGAGCGAGCTCCAAGAGGCGACAGGCCAGGTGTCATTGAGCTGCCAATACAACGCGCCCATGCAGTGCGGCATGAGGCGACGATAGTGTTCGACGCCGATCTGCATGCAGCGCGCCTGGTTGAGCTGCGACAGATAGATCAGGTCGTCCTGCGATTTCGGGAAGCGATACTGCCGCGATACGTAGTCGAGAATGATCTGGTTTCCGGCCGCGTTCTTCTGATGGTTTTCCATCGTGGGACCGAACACGTTGGTGTCGTCCTTCGGACAAAAGGTCGCGTTGGTCGCGGGCGAGCTGTAGCTCTGCATCCCGAACTCGGAAACGAAGCGGAACTTCCACAGTTCGTAGGATTTGATCGGCTTGCGCGAATGCCAGACATCCCAGAAGTGAGAGTCGCCCGAACGTTCGCCGGCACTGTGCTCGTGCTCGCCGTCGCGACGCCACGGGGATGAAGGCCAGTAGGCCGTCGCCGGGTCGTTTTCCGCCACCGCTTCGGGCAACAGTTCGTGAAAGAGTTTTTCGTAACCGTCGCGGATCGCCGCCTGGTCCGGTTCGGCCGCATCGGTGAGACGCGCGTGATTGAGGCCCCAGATTTCGTTGTTGCCGCACCACAAGGCCAGACTGGCACGATGCCGCAGACGACGAATCTGCGCCGCGGCTTCCGGACGCACCAATTCGCGGAACCGTTCATCGACCGGATAAAGCGTGCAGGCGAAGGCGAAGTCCTGCCAGACCAGCAGCCCGAGTTCGTCGCAGATGTCGTAAAACTCTTCGCTTTCGTAGATGCCGCCGCCCCAGACGCGCATCATGTTCATGTTGGCTTCGACCGCGGAACGCAGATCGCGCTCGTAGTCGCTGCGCGTAAGACCGGCGACAAAGCTGTGCGCCGGAATCCAGTTGGCGCCTTTGGCGAAGATCGGACGGCCGTTGACCACGAACCGGAAACGTTGCCCGGCTTCATCGTCCGACTGATCGAGCGTGATGGTGCGCAGTCCGATGCGGCGTTTCCAGAAACCGATGGAGCTCCCGGCACCATCACGCACCTCAACCTGCAGGTCGTAGAGTGGCTGGTCGCCCTGCCCTGCCGGCCACCAGAGTTGCGGATGCTCCACCGCGATGGTGTCGCCGCTGCCGGAGTTTACCGTGACGTTGTTGAGCGAGAGTTTCCAGTGACAGACCGCGCCGTCGTCCGCCCGCGCCAGCTCCGGCATGAGATGCAGCGCCACCGCTCCATCCGCCGTGTGCTCCTGCCGCAGGCGCACGCTTTCGAGTCGGTTCGAGGACCAGGCTTCGAGTGAAATCGGACGCCACACGCCGGCGGTCACGAGCCGCGGGCCCCAGTCCCAACCAAACTGGCACTGCTCCTTGCGAATGCGGTTCGAGTTGCCCACCGGGTCATTGAATTCCCGATACGTGTGCCCGGTGTGGTGCTGATCCAGATAATTGACCGCACTGGCGAAGACAATGGTCAGTTCGTTGACGCCATCTCGCAGCAGCTTCTTCACCGGCCAGCGAAAGGGAGTGAACATGTTCTCGGTGCGGGCGATGACCTTGCCGTTGAGCGAGACAGTGGCGACCGTGTCGAGTCCCTCGGCCACCAACTCCACGACTTCCTCGTCGCGCAGCGCGGCGTCGACCTTGAACTGCGCCCGATACTCCCAGTCCTTTTGCTCGATCCACTGCAGCTCCAACTCATTGGTGCCATGGAACGGGTCGGGAATCAGCCCGTTGCGCCGCAGGTCGAGATGCACGCAGCCGGGCACCTGCGCGGGATGCCAGGTCTTGGCGGAACGTTCGCGAAAACTCCACGTGGCACGGGATAGGATTTGTTGGCGCATGATTGAAAAACTCGTCGAGTGACGCGAATGGGACGGGGTTGGGCACCGCCGGACGCGGTGATGGATGACGACAAAACTAGCGGAAGGCGGCACGCCGGGTAATGAGATTAATTATCCGGCTATGAAGACTTTTCCGGGACGATATCACCAATCCCCGCAACGCCGGCGCAAGGGCAACGCGCGACGACTTTCGTCCATCTTTTGACCGAACCTGCTTGGAAATCGAAGGATGGCTGAGACGATGGCGTGAAATTGTGGCCGTCACGACCGCCGCTGCACCAAGATAGAGTTGCGGCCACCCGACCGTCACGCTGGGGTCAGGCGGTAAGTTTTTTTGTCCTGTTTTTGCTTCATTATGTCCGCGTCCAGACTCCCGCTTCGTCCCCTGCTCTTCCTTTGTCTGCTCTTTTCAAGCCTGTGCCTCGACGCCGCTCCGGTCGAATTCAGCTTCCGCCTCCCCACCACCGCCGCCGATTCCCCCTTTGCCCGCGACATTTGGACTGAACTGGAAACGCCGGACGGCGGTCACATTCGCGCACCGGCCTTTTATCGCGGCGAAAATCTCTGGTCGGTGCGGGTTCGGGCGGATCAACGCGGCAACTATCGTTTTCTCGGCGTCAGCGAAATTCACGGCAGCACGCCGGCCCCCCTGGCGTTCGAACTTCACGGCAAGGATCGCGAGCGGGTGCGCGATGCCGATCCACTTGGGGCGGCCATCGCCATTGATCGACGTTCGGGCCTAAATTTTGTCGACGGCCACGGTCGCTTTTTTCAGCCGCTCGGCGGCAACCTTCCCTGGGCCGCCGGTGACACGACGCCGGAGTCCTATTATGCGTCCGCCTTCGCCACGTTTCGCGACGCCGGTCTGAACTGGACCCGCGTCTGGATGTGCCACTGGGGCCGGCTTAATCTCGACTGGGTTGACCCGGAACACGGTGAACAACCTGCGCTCGGCGAGCTCGACCTCACGGTTGCCCGCCGTCTCGACGCCGTGATCGCCGCCGCCGAGACCAATGGCGTGCGCCTGCAACTCGTGTTACAGCATCACGGCCAATACTCGCGCAGCGTGAACAGCAATTGGGATGAAAACCCCTGGAATGCGGCCCGTGATGGTTTTCTGGATACGCCGGCCGATTTCTTCAGCGATGCCCGCGCCCGAGAACTCACGCGACACAAGTTCCGCTACATCGTCGCCCGCTGGGGCTACTCGTCGGCCATCATGGCGTGGGAGCTTTTTAATGAGGCGATGTGGACCGACGCCCGCCGCGGTGATGCAAATACCAATACCGCCGTCGCCGCCTGGCACACCGAGATGGCGCGCCACCTGCGCCGCTACGATGTGCATCGTCACCTCGTGACCACCAGCGACGACGACCTGCTTCACCCGCTCTGGGCCGCGATGGATTACTATCAGCCGCATCTTTACGCCAACAACATGGTCCTCGGCGTGCAGGCACTCGACCTCGATCCGGCGACGCTCGACCGGCCCGTATTTTATGGCGAGGTGGGCGACGACAACATGGCCGCTCTTTCCGACGCGCAACGCACCGGCGGTTTCGTCCACCCCGTGCTCGCGTGGTCGGGTCTTTTCGGCGCGGCGACCCAGCCGGCCCAGATCTGGTCGGTCGAAACTCTCCGCGAAAACGGCAACCTCGGTGCGCTTCGTTCGCTCGCTGCCTTTGCCCGCTCCAGCGGCCTCATGTCGCAGCCTTTTCCGCGGGTCTCGCAGCCGGCGGTGCTGGGCGACACCACGGCATCGCTGTATTTGCCCGGAGGATACTACTGGCATCGCGGCGCCGATCCCGAACTCACGGTGCCTCATGACGGACGCCTCCCGCCCGAGCTGATCGCGTTCCGCCGTATCCTCACCAACGCCGCCGAAACTCATCCTTATCCGAATCGCGCCACCTTGCACGTCACCTATCCGGC
Organism: uncultured Opitutus sp.; assembly: GCA_966250925.1. Lineage (GTDB taxonomy): Bacteria > Verrucomicrobiota > Verrucomicrobiia > Opitutales > Opitutaceae > Actomonas. Next base: position 4,109 of record CBINJL010000224.1, read on the forward strand.
CGCGGCGGTGGCTCGGATCGACCTCAACCGCATCGGCAGCCGCGGGGGTTCTCTGCGCGTCCGCGTCGACGAACAAATCGTCGTCGACCGCGCCTGGCCCGCGGCCACCGCCCAGCGCGCCACTCCGCACGACCTGACCCTGCCGTTTCGCGTCGGCTACGGTGCGCATACCATCACCATCGAAAACCCGAGTGGCCCGGACTGGATCGACTTGAAGGGTATCGACCTCGGCATCGCGGTGCCGGCATTGGTCGCCATCGCCCGCCACGGCGGTGATCGCGTCGCGCTTTGGGTGCACCATCGCGAAAACCTGCTGTCTTCCGCCGATGACGACTCGCTGACACCGGCGACCGGCACGGTGCAGTTGACCGATCTCTCAGCCGGCAACTGGCGCGTGACATGGTGGGCCCCCGCGAGCGGAAAACCCATCGCTGTGGAAAACGTTGCCCACACCGACGGCGTGTTGCCCCTGGACACTCCCCCGGTCCTGCGCCACCTCGCCGCGTGGCTTGAACGCATTCCGTAAGCCGAACGTGCAATGACATCCCCTGGGCCTGAAAACCTCACCCTGCGTCCGCCTGCCACCACGGCGGAGTGGGACGCCTACTACGACCTGCGGTGGCGGGTGCTGCGCGAACCGTGGCAGCAACCACGCGGGTCGGAACGCGATGACTTGGAAACGACTGCATTTCACGCCGTCGCCTGGGTTGACACCACCACTCCGGTTGGCATCGGCCGCCTGCATCGGGTCAACGAAACGACCGGTCAGGTGCGCTTCATGGCGGTGCATCCCGACTGGCAACGTCGCGGCATCGCCTCGCTCGTCTTGCGCGCGCTCGAAACTGAAGCGCAAAAACTCGCCCTCTCCGTGGTCCGCCTCGATGCCCGCGACACTGCCGTGCCGTTTTATGAGCGGCAGGGTTACCGCGTGACCGGCGAACTCCCGAGCAAGTGGGACATCCCGCATCGTCGCATGGAAAAACGACTGCCACCTCCCGCTTAGACCTGTCGCAAAGTAGCGGGAGCTTCCAGCTCCCGTCTCCCGATTCTGTCGTCGCACAGACGGGAGCTGGAAGCTCCCGCTACTTTTTCAGGTAATGATTGTCCCGGCCGGCGCCGTCATTTTTCCGTCGTGCAACAGCAATTGCCGGTCAGTTCGCGCCGCGTGGGCGGGATTGTGCGTCACCAGCACGAGGGCCGTGCCCGTCTCGCGACAAAGATCGAGCAACAGACTGATCACGGCGTCACCGGTGCGTTCGTCGAGATTGCCCGTCGGTTCATCGGCCAGCAGCAGTTGCGGACGATTCATCAGTGCCCGCGCGACCGCCACACGCTGACGTTCGCCGCCGGAAAGTTTGGCCGGCACGTGATCGGCGCGTTCCGCCAAGCCCACGCGCCCCAGCAAGTCGCGGGCCCGGTTTCGCTCCGCCGCCCCGATTCGCCCGACCATGCGCGCCGCCATCAGCACGTTGTCCAGCGCCGTGAGTTCCGGGATGAGATAAAACGACTGGAAAACCAGCCCGAGAAAACGTCCGCGTCGTGCCGGGCCGGTGTCGGGCGACCCGCTCCAGGCCAATTGCCCCGCATCACATTTGTCGAGCCCCGCCAGCAAATGCAGCAGGGTCGATTTCCCGGACCCCGAAGGGCCCATGATCGCCAGCGACTCG
>CBINJL010000225.1:0-5754 GCA_966250925.1 uncultured Opitutus sp.
TTCGACCTGATCCGGCGCGGCCGCTACCGGGCGGAGCCGGTCACCACCGAGCGCGGCCCGCGGCAGCCGCGGTGTGCGTCCGCTGACCAGCATGTAACCGGTGTCGTCGAGTCCACGCCGGCCCGCCCGGCCGATCATCTGCAGCAATTCGTGCGGGGCGATCGGCTGTTCGATCGCGCCCACCCGATAACGGTCCGCGGTCAACATCACCGCCCGCAGCGAAAAATTAATGCCCGCGCTGAGTCCGAGCGTGGCCACCACCGCCCGCAGTTGCCCGGCTTTGGCCAACGGTTCCACCACGCCGGCCCGTTGCAGATACGACAGCCCGCTGTGGTGAAACGCGACCCGTTGCCGCAGCAATTTGGTCAACTCCGGCCCGGCCGCCTGCGTCTGCGCCGGAGTCAGCGCGAGTGGCTCGGCCAGCGGCAGCTCCCGCGCAAACTGTCGCGCCAGCCGCTCGGCATCGCGGCGATGCGGCGCAAAGGCCAGCACCGGTCCCAGACCTTCGCGCAACGCCCCGGCCAGTCGCCGCGACCAGAATCCTTCGATGGTGCGCGGCAGACCGGCGATCAGGTCGTCGACATCGACTTCCTCCAACGGCACCGGCCGCTCCGCCGTGCGCACCACCCGCGGGGAGCGACCGAGCCGCTGCAGCCAGGCGGCGACATCGGCGGGATTGGCCACCGAGCCCGACAACAGCAGGAGTTGCACGTGCGGCGGCAACGCCAGCAGCACGCCTTCGTAGTGATTGCCACGCGCCGGGTCGGCCAGCCATTGATATTCGTCGACGACCAGCAGCCGCGAGGCGGCGACGGAGGTCTCAGGCTGCCGTGCGGTAAGTTCACGTTGCACCGCTTCCAGCGTCGCCACCACCACCGGCGCGCCCGGATCGACCGTCACGTCACCGGTCACGATGCCCACCCGCCAGCCGCGCTCTCGCCACTCGCCGAATTTGTCATTGGCCAGCGCCCGCGTCGGCACGGTGAAAATGGCCGGACGGGTGAAATTGGTCTGCTCGGCCCAACGCTCGAACACATAGGTTTTGCCCGCGCCGGTCGGGGCATCGACCACCACATCGCGGCCGGCGAGCAAAGCCGTTACCGCCTCGACCTGCCACCCGTCCGGCAGGGTCAGCCGTTGCAACCCTTCCCACGAAGCTGAAAACTCGCGTTTCAAGTCGCCCCACCGTCAAACCGGATTCGCCCGGGGTCAACGGTGGCGCCACCGCACCGGCTGCCGAATATAAGGCGACTGCATATTGTTACAATTTTGCGATTACGGCACCTGAATTTAACGGCAGAAATTTGCCGACTCTACTCGACGGGAAACTCCCGTGCGCTAGTCAGGAGTTAAGACCGGAAACCGGGCCTGCGCGCCAGGGACTGCGGTCACGACTCAACACACACCTACCATGAACCCATCCCTCTGCGTAACTTTCGCGCGCCGCGCGTGGTTTGCGATCGTTTCGGCCGTCGTGCTGAGCCTGCCGTTTGCAGCTCAGGCCCAGGTCGTTTCTTCCGGCATCACCGGTGTCGTCGTCAATGACGACGGCTCCCCGATTTCCGGCGCCACGGTGACGATCGTGCACCAACCCACCAACGCCACCCAGTCGGCCACCACCTCGCCGACCGGGCGTTACAACTTCCGCTCGCTCATCGTCGGCGGTCCCTGGACGGTCACCGCCCGGGCCGACGGTTATGCGCCGGCGCAACAGTCCAACGTCACCACCGTCCTCGGTGCCGACATCGACGTCTCGCTCAACCTCGCCGCCAGCGAGGTCGTGGTGATGGAAGCCTTCCAGGTCGAGGGCGCCAGCAACGATCTCGACAGCGGGTCCATCGGTGCCGGCGGTGTGCTCACCTCCGAGCGCATCGCCAGCCAGCCCACCTCCGAGCGCTCCATCGCCGACCTCGCCAAGGCCAACGCCATGATCACCCTGCGCGAGACCTTCGGCGACCGCGAGGAATCCCAGATCACCGCCCTCGGTCAGAACAACCGTTTCAATTCGTTCCTGATCGACGGCGCCCGCATCAACGACCAGTTCGGCCTCAACGGCACCGGCCTGGCTTCGTTCTTCAACCCGATCTCGCTCGACGCCGTCGAACAGATCTCCGTGCAGCTCTCGCCCTACGACGTGCGTTACGCCGGCTTCACCGGCGCCGCCATCAACCTCGTGACCAAGAGCGGCACCAACGAATACAAGGGCTCCGTCAGCTACATCTTCCGCGGCGATTCCCTCTGGGGCCTCGAAATGCACGGCCCCGACTACCGCACGCTGGAAAGCTCGGGCAACAAGGTCACGCCCATGCTCGAACGCGAAAGCTGGGTGTTCACCTTCGGTGGCCCGATCATCAAGGACAAACTGTTCTTCTTCCTCAACTACGAGAGCATGGAAAGCGCCAACGCCGGCCGCGAACCGCGCCTGATCACGCCACAGGAAACCCAGCTCCTCGCCCGCCTGAACCAATACGCCACCGACGCCGGCACCGCCATCGACTGGGGCAACCCCGTCACCGGCACCACGACCAACGTCTCCGAGGACGAGAAGATGATCGCCAAGCTCGACTGGCACATCTCCCACGATCACCGCCTCTCGCTGCGTTATTCCAAGACCGACGGCTCCGTGCCGCAGTTCGGCCGCTTCGGCTTCAGCAGCTTCAATTTCTCCGGCCCCGCCGGCTTGATTCCCGGCGGCTCAGTCGCCACCCCTGACGGCAATTTCTACGCCCAGGACCGCATCGAGGAGACCTACTCCGCCCAACTGTTCAGCTCCTGGACGCCGGACTTCCAAACCGAGATCAAATACTCGCAGACCACCCAGGACCAGTTGACCTCCCTCAACACCGTCGCCCCCGAGGTCTACATCTACGGCGTTTCCGGCACCGACGACGTCACCGGCGCCTCCGTCTCCAACGGCGTCTACATCGCCGGCACCGAACAGTTCCGTCAGGGCAACGTCATCGAAGTCGACTCGAAGAACTTCAGCGCCACCGGCGATTACTTCCTCGGCGACTGGGTGTTCTCCGGCGGCTATGAGCGCGAACAGACCGATTTCTACAATCTGTTCCGCCAGGGCTCCTACGGTCTCGTCGCTTTCCGCACCGTCGATGATTTCCTCAACGACACCGGCGCCGAGATGATCCGCAACGCCTACGATCCCAACGTCCGCCCTGCGGCCGACGTCTCGGACTTCGCCACCAACGGCATCTTCGCCCAGGCCACCTGGAACGTCACGCCCCGCCTCAATCTCACCGCCGGCCTGCGTTACGAGTTCCAGGAAACCAGCATCGCGCCCGAGCTCAACCAGGCCTTCCTCAACACCACCGGCTTCCGCAATGACGGCACCGTCGATGGCGCCGAAAGCGTCTCGCCCCGCCTCGGCTTCAATCTCGCTCTCGACGAGGAACGCACCTGGCAGGTTCGCGGTGGCGTCGGTCACTTCCTCGGCCGTGCGCCGTGGGTGATCTTCTCCAACTCCTTCGGCCAGACCGGTGTCGGCGGCTTCGCGCTGCGCAGCACCGACGGCACCCTGCCCGCCTCCTTCACGGACTACCTCCGCACCTTCGATCCGGAGAACCCGATCGGCACCGGCACCGACGACCCGACTCTCCAGCGCGAGGTCAACTGGGTCGACAGCGACATCGAGATGCCGCAGGTCTGGCGCGCCAACCTCGCGATCGAAAAACGTCTCGGCTTCCTCGACTCCATTGTCAGCGCCGAAGTGATTCACACCCAGGTCGACGAGGCGTTGTTCATCACCGAGGAAAACATCGAGACCAGCGGCGCTCCTGCCGCCGACGGCCGCACGCGTTTCGTCGGCGGCGCCACCAGCGCCAGCACCAACAAATACGACGGCTACCGCAACCTGTTCCGCATCAGCAATACGTCGGTCGGCGAATCCACCTACGCGTCGATCACGTGGGATCGCCCGCTCAAGGACACCTGGGGCTTCAACCTCTCCTACACCCTGGGCGAGGCGACCGACGCGCAGGCCATCGGCCAGACCACCGCCGGCGGCCAGTGGAACCGCAACGTCGTCTTCAACCAGAACACGCCGGAAGCAGGCACCTCCGATTTCGAGATCAAGGACCGCGTCCAACTCACGTTCACCAAGACCTTCGAAATCCTCAAGGGCTTCCCCACCGCCGTCTCGCTCTACTACGAAGGCCGCACCGGTAATCCCTACAGCTGGGTTTACTCGAGCGATCTCAATAGCGACGGTCGCCCTGACAACGACGTCGTCGCCGTGCCGTCCGGCGTGGATGATCCGCGCTTCGACTTCTCCCGCATGACTGCGGCGCAGGTCGACGCCTACTTCGCCTTCCTCGGCGAATCCGGCCTCGACAAGTGGGCCGGCGGAGTCGCGCCGCGCAACTCGCACACCGAGCCGTGGGTCAACCGCCTCGACCTGAAGTTTGCCCAGCAACTCCCGATCTGGGGCGATGACGTCAAGGCGTCCCTGTTCCTCGACTTCATCAACTTCGGCGCCTTCCTCAGCGAAAGCACCTTCGGCTACACGGAAGTCGCGCCGTTCGTCAGCAACGGTGTGTTCCGCCAGCGCCGTCTCGGTGGCGGCACCTACGGCGCCGACGGCCGTATCCAACCGACTTATACGAGCGAACCCGGCGACGTGAACATCGACAACGGCATGTCGCGCTGGCGCATCCAGGTCGGCGCCAAGCTGGAGTTCTGATTCCGCTGCCCGCGCCGCCCTCGCCTTCGCGAAGATCACCCGCCAACTTCCGCCGCCGCCCGTTCACCGGGCGGCGGCTTTTGGTTTGCCCTCCTGCCGATTTCCCGCGCGCAACTTTGCCAGACGTTTCGTCATGCCTTCGCCCGCCGTTCCCTCTCTGTCGTCCCCGCGCGTTGCCTGGTTGCTCGCGGCCGTGATGCTCGCGACGATCGCCGCCTATCTGCCGGCCCTGCGCGCACCGTTCGTCTTCGACGACATTCCCAGCATCGTCGCCAATCCCGCCCTCGCGCCGCTCTGGCCGCCGACCGCCGATTTCTGGTCCAACCCGGCCGGCGGCGTGACCACCACCGGCCGGCCGTTGACCGCCTTGTCGTTTGCCCTCAACCACGCCGCCCATGGCTTCGATGTCGTCGGCTATCATCTGGTCAATCTGGCCATCCATCTGGTCAACGGCCTGCTGCTCTTCGGTCTGATTCGACAGAGTCTGCCTGACTCGGGAAACCGTCCGTTCATCGCGCTGACCACGACCGCGTGGTGGCTGCTCCATCCCCTCGCCACCAACGTCGTCACCTACACCGCGCAACGCGCCGAATCACTCGCGGCCGGCAGTCTGTTGCTCGCGTTGTATGCCTTTGCCCGCGCCACCGCGCCGTCCACCACCCGACCGCGACTTTGGCACGGCGTGGTCATCGTCGCCCTGCTCGGCGGCATGGCGGCCAAGGAAACCGCCGCAGTCGGTCCGCTGCTGCTGCTGCTCTATGATCGCGCCTTCCGCGCCGAGTCGTGGCGCGACGTGGGGGAACGCCGCCGCGCCTGGCATTTCGCTCACGCCGCCTGCTGGCTGTTGCCCGTCGCCATCGCCCTGACTTCCGCCGGTCGCGGCGACACCGCCGGCCTGCAGGGCAACGTGTCGCCGCTCGCCTATCTCGCCACCCAATGCCTCGCCCTCCCGCATTACCTGCGCCTGGCGGTGTGGCCATTCGGACTGGTCTTCGATCACGGCACGGCCCTGGCGGCGCTCGATTGGCGCGTCGCCCTCGGCGCGGCATTGCTCACGAGCG
>CBINJL010000226.1:0-5738 GCA_966250925.1 uncultured Opitutus sp.
GGAACTGCTCGCCCGCATCGAACGCGAGATCGTCAAGCCGTCCGTCGACGCCATTGCCGCCGAAGGCATCGATTTCCGCGGCACCCTCTTCATCGGCATCATGCTCACCGCCGACGGGCCTTCGGTCCTCGAATACAACACCCGCTTCGGCGATCCCGAGACTCAAGTCGTGCTGCCGCGTCTCGGCTGCGACGTGCTTGAACTGCTCTGGCGCGCCGCGCAGGGCAACCTGGCCGGATTCGATCTTCAGGTCCGCGAGGCCTCGGCCGCGATGTGCGTGGTCATCGCCGCGGAGGGCTATCCAGGCGACTACCCCAAGGGCGATCCGATTTCCCTGCCGCATCCGCTTCCGGCCGGCGTGGCCGTGATTCATGCCGGCACCGCCACCGACGAGGCTGGACAATTGGTTTCCGCCGGCGGCCGTGTGCTCGGCGTCACCGCCCTCGCGCCCGACCTGCGCTCCGCCGCCGACGCCGCTTACCAGACCTGCGACGCCATCGGCATGGCAACCAAGGTGTTTCGCCGCGACATCGGAGCGCGCCAGTTCAAACGTCAGTCGTGAATCCGTATCAGCTTCGTCACTACATCCGCCGCCTGACCGGCGCGATCGCCGGCCTGCTGCTCGCAGCCGGCAGCAGCGTCGCCCAGCCGACCGGTCCTGTCGAAGTCGCCGAAGGCATTGACTACGTGCGGATCGGACAGGCCGCGACCGCAGTCGCGTCGCGCCCGACCGTGTTCGACGCCCGTCTCCAACCCGCTCCCACCGCCACACCAGCCTGGGCCACCGCCACCGGTCCGACCTGCATCGTGATGGTGGATGGCGAACACGCCGCGACCTGGGCCCAACGCCTGACCGCCCGCGCCGCCAACATCCTGCTCCTCGCTCCGACCGATGCCGGCACGGTTGCCGACCTGACGGTTTCCATCGGTCCGGCCGGCGTGCAACGCGCCGTGACCGCGATCGAAGCCGGTGCCGACCTGCCCACGCTGGCAGTGCCGGCGATCGAAAAACAACGATTCGACGAGGCCTCGCTGATCCGCCGTCGCCAGGGCGACAACACGGAGGCGCCAAATGCCACGCCCGCCACGACAGCGCCCGACGAAACCGATCGCGACGCCGAACCTCCGGTTTCCGATCCGATGCTGCAACGCGCCGTGCAGGTCCTGCAGGGCCTGCGGGTGCTCGGCCGCGGCTGAGCCCGCGAGCGGGGTTTGCTTTTCCCTTCAAATCGTGACCACTTAGGCCCCCATTGCATGGCTGACTCGAACTCCGGAATGATCCTCGCCGTTTGCACGGCCAACATTTGTCGCTCGCCCATGGCGGAAGCGTTGCTCGCCCACGCCCTGCGGGCCGAGTCCGGTCCACTGGCCGGATTCAAAGTCGTTTCGGCCGGCGTCGCCGCCCGCGACGGCGACCCCGCCTCGACCAACTCGGTCACTGCGCTGAAAAAAGTCGGGCTCGATATCTCGCGCCACCGCAGCCAGCTCCTCACTCCCGAGCTGTTGAAGCAGGCCTCGGCGGTCTTTGTGATGACCGAGTCGCACCGGGCGATCATCCAAGCCATGTTCGACCCTGCCCCGCAGAACGTCTTTCTCCTCCGTGAATTTATGCCACCGGGAACCGACCAACAGATCGGCGACCCCTACGGCGGTCCGCTCCCGCTCTACGAGGCCTGCCGCGACGAGATGGTCGAAGCGTTGCCCTCGATCATGGCCTACCTGCGCCGGGAAATTAAATAACGGGGTGAAATTTCGGGTTGGGATTTCGGCGATTCGCTTCTCTGATTCGCCTTTTCCCATCATGCTCAACGCGTCCCCGCTCAAAACCCTCGATCCCGAAATCGCCGCCGCCATCGCGGCCGAGCGCTCCCGCCAGGAGAGCCACATCGAGCTCATCGCCTCGGAAAACTTCACCTACCCGGCCGTCATCGAGGCCCAGGGCAGCGTGTTGACCAACAAGTATGCCGAGGGCTATCCGGCGAAGCGCTGGTATGGCGGCTGCGAGCATGTCGACGTGGTTGAAAACCTCGCCATCGAACGCGCGTTGAAACTGTTCGGCGCCGAGCACGCCAACGTCCAGCCGCACTCCGGCTCCCAGGCTAATTTCGCCGTTTACACCGCCGTGCTGCAACCGGGCGACAAGGTGCTCGGCATGAACCTCGCCCACGGTGGCCACCTCACCCACGGCAACCCCGCCAACTTCTCCGGCAAACTCTACCAGTTTGTCCAATACGGCGTCAGCGAAGAGACCGGCCTGATCGACTACGATGAATTGGCCGCCGTCGCCGCCCGCGAAAAACCGAAGATGATCACCGTCGGCGCCTCCGCCTACTCCCGCGTGATCGACTTCGCCCGCATGGGTGAGATCGCCCGTTCGGTCGGCGCCTACCTGTTCGCCGACATCGCCCACATCGCCGGCCTCGTCGCCGCCGGCGTGCACCCTTCGCCGGTGCCGCACGCCGACTTCGTCACCACCACCACCCACAAAACGCTGCGCGGTCCGCGCGGCGGTCTCATTCTCTGCAAGGCCGAGCACGCCAAGGCGATCAACTCGGCCATGTTCCCCGGTGGTCAGGGCGGCCCGCTCATGCACGTCATCGCCGCCAAGGCCGTCTGCTTCGCCGAGGCGCTCAAGCCGGACTTCAAGACCTATGCCGAACAGATTGTGAAGAACTCCCGCGCCCTTGCCGCCGCCATGATCGAGCTCGGCTACAAGGTCGTTTCCGGAGGTTCCGACAACCACCTCTTCCTCGTCGACCTGCGCAAAAATTTGCCCGAACTCACCGCCAAGAAGGCGCAGGAGACCCTCGATCTGGCCCATATCACCTGCAACAAGAACACCGTGCCGTTCGAGACGCGTTCACCGTTTCAGGCTTCCGGCATCCGCCTCGGCACTCCCGCCGTGACTACTCGCGGCCTCGTCGAAACGGACATGGCGGAAATCGCCGCCTGCATCGACACCGTGCTCAAGGCGATCGATACCGACGGACTCGAGTCCGCGCTGACCACGGTCAAGGCCCGGGTCGCCACCCTCACCGCCAAGTATCCGCTCCCTTACGCCAAGTGAGCGTTTTTTCCGGATACGGCGCGCCCCTTGCTATGCGCAGGGGGCCTGACTGAAGACGACGCGTTGCCCTACCCCACTTTTCAGGCAACCCGCTTTCCCTTCGCCCCCGCAGTCCGCTCAACCTCCGATGAGTCACGTCTCCGCTCCCGCCAGCACGACCGCCCACTCCCGCATCCTGCTTTGGAGCGTCCTGCTGGCCGGAGTGCTACTGAGCACGAGCGCCACGTGGTGGGCCGGACGTGACGAGAAACAGCGCGCCACCGACACGTTCCGCGAACAGGCCACCTATCAACTCTACGCCACCCGCGAACGCCTGCGGTTGATCGAGGAGCTGGTGCGCGGCATGCGGCGCGCCGTCGGCGGGCAGACTTGGCTCGAACGGCGCGAGTTCAGCAACATCTGCGAAGACATCATGCCACGTTACCCCGGCATCCAGGCGCTGCAGTGGGTGGAGACTGTTCCGGGTTATCAACGGCAGACCTTCGAAGCCCAGCTCAGCGAGGAATTTGGTCGGCCCATCGTCATCAACAACCTCTCCGACGACGGCTCGCTCGCGCCGGCTGCACTGCACGACCGCTACTGGGTTATCCATTATGTCGAACCACTCGCCACCAACGAATCGGTGATCGGCTACAACGTGTTGAGCGCACCGACCGCCGACGACCTCGCCGCCGCGGCGAGCCGCAATGAGCTGAGGGTCAGCGAACAGTTCCAGCTCGCCCAATCCATTTCCGGCGACGCCCGCAACGGCCTCATCTTCATGTGTCCGGTCTGGGCGCACACCGATGCCGGCCGCGAATTGCGCGGTTTCGTGCAGGGGGTGTTTCGCGTCGGCGAGATGCTGGCTTCCGCCTCCCTACCCGACATCAACGCCGCCCTGCAGTTTTTCATCCTCGATCTCGATGCGGCCACGCCCGAAAACCGCGTGCTGTTTTCCAGTTCCGGCGGTTCGCCGGACGAGATCAACGCACGTCTGCAGCGGGCCCGTGGGAAGACCGCTGTCATCGAGGAATTCATGGTCGGCGGCCACCGCTGGCACTACGTTGCCGTGGCCAATCCCGCTTGGCTCGACCAGCAGCGCACCGCCCTGCCGTCGCTCATCCTCTTCGGCGGGCTCGCCCTCACCGCCGCCGTGCTCGGCCTGATCCTGAGTTTTCAACGTCGCACCCGCGTCGTCGAAAGTCTCGTTGCCGAACGCACCGAAGAACTGCGCACCAGCGAGGGCGAGTTGCGCGCCATTCTCGACAACAGTCCCAACGCCATCTGGATCAAGGACCTCGATGGTCATTACATTCTCGCCAATCACGAATTCAGCCGCATCTACGGTCGGCCACTGAAGGATCTGATCGGTCTCGACGACCAATCCCTTTACCCGCCCGACATCGCGGCGGAAATGCGCGAATCCGACCGACGTGCGCTGGATTCGGACACCCACCTGCTCATCGAAGGCGAATACGAAATCCTCGGCGACAAACGCCACTACTACACGGTGAAGTTTCCGGTGCACCGTGCCGACGGTCGCCTCTTCGGCGTCGGCGGTATCTCCACCGACGTCACGCACTTCAAACGCGTTGAAACCCAGCTCGCCGAAACCCAGAAGCTCGAAAGCCTCGGTGTGCTCGCCGGCGGCATCGCTCACGACTTCAACAACCTGCTCACCGGCATCCTCGGCAACGCCTCCCTGATCTCGCTCGAACATCTGCCCGAAAGCGACACCGGTCGTTCCTCCCGCGAGATTGAAACCGCCTCCGCCCGCGCCGCCGAGCTCTGCCGACAGATGCTCGCCTACTCCGGCCGCGGCAGCTTCGTGCTCGAACGCCTCGACCTTTCCGCCGCCGTGCGCGAGCTCGTGCCGCTGCTGCACAGCTCAATCGGCAAACACACCGATCTGCGGCAGGAAATCGCGCCCGGTCTGCCCTTGATCGAAGTCGACGCCAGCCAGCTCCGCCAGATCATCATGAACCTGGTGATCAACGCCAGCGAGGCCCTGCCTGAAACCGGTGGCGCCGTGATCGTATCCACAAAATGGCGACACGCCACCGCCCGCGATCTGCGCAAGGCCATCGGCCATCCCGATCTCCCGGCCGGCGACTACGTCGTGTTTCGCGTGCAGGACACCGGCTGCGGCATTTCGCCCGAGGACCTGCGCCGCATTTTCGAACCGTTTTACACCACCAAATTCACCGGCCGCGGCCTCGGGCTGTCCGCCGTGCTGGGCATCGTGCGCGGCCATCGCGGTGCGCTGTTCGTGCAGTCCACCATCGGCCAGGGCACCGTTTTCGAACTACTGATGCCGGCCTGCACCGATGCTGTCCCTGCATCCGTGTCCACGCCGCCGTTTTCCGCCGTCACCACTTCCCTGCCCGGCGCCCGCGTATTGCTGGCCGAGGATGAGGAAGTTGTGAGCGGCCTGGTGACGAAGATTCTGCACCAGGCCGGAGCCGTCGTCACGCTCGCCACCCGCGGCGACGAGGCCGTGCAAAAGTTCGCCGCCGGCACCTTCGACCTGGCCGTGCTCGATCTCACCATGCCCGGTCTCAACGGCCGCGAAGTCCTGGCCCGTATCCGCGAACGCGTGCCTGATATTCCAGTGCTGATGGTCAGTGGATTTTCGCCCGAGGAGGCTGCCGGCCGTTGCGGTCACATCACCCCGAACGCGTTTTTGCAAAAG
>CBINJL010000227.1:0-5720 GCA_966250925.1 uncultured Opitutus sp.
AATCAGTGGTTTGCAGATAATAAATATTTGTTCTGCGGTCTACGTTTCCATTGGGATGCCAATTATAGAAAAGCACGATCTTCTCACCGAGTTGGCCGCTGATTTGATAGTGACCGCTATTCCTGTCTTCAGGCCGCTTTATGGCAGCGAGCTGCTTGTCCGCGGTCCATTCAACACCGTCCTTGCTCGTGCTGAAGTATAGCAATCGAATGCCAAGGTATTTGATAAACAAATGCAAAAACCCTTGCCCTTCGACATATTTCGGTTGCGGGTAGGTGATTTCACGCGCCGAAATCATATCAAATTTAGCAATGGAATTCGGTGAGCTGCTTTTGTAAATAAATCCCGGTCTGCTGCGGCTCCTTCCGCTTACAAATACCCAGATGTATCCATCTGAGTCCATGGCGATGGATGGGTTGTCGTGCGGATCGAAAACACCCCCTTTGTCGCATACTACCGTCGGCTTTTCTACAGTGCCTGTTTTGTGGTCGTAGCTACCAATCATGCAGACTAGGTAATCCCCTTTTGACTTCGCATTGGGGTCGGATGGATCAGCGTCACTCACGCGGTCTTTTACGATACCGCCGTAAACAAAGAATGTTTTGTCTACCGTTGGCGAATGGATAGCCAGCGGAATGTGTTTGGCTGTATAGGTTCCCAGGCCGCCGGAATACTTATTCCCATATTTCGAAGACTGCCCCAGGGTAAACCAAATGCCCCGGTATCCATCAATCTTTTCATTATCTAATGACGGGTAAGGCTGTGCGGCAGTCGTTGAGTTAAAAAAGAGAAATGCGGCGAAAAAACAGACAAATCCACCCGGGCTCATCCATTTTGTTATAGTGTTCTTCATGTTTTTACTGTGCCTGCGAGGCACTCGCAGTGCATTTTTAAGTATCAACCCGGTCGGACCATCAAAGCACTCTGCTTCCGCAGGATATTACAGGACTGGCATGGGTGGTGTTGGCGTCGATCGTGCGCCCATGCACGAGTGATGCGGTCGATCCCCTGCAGGCGTAATTCCATGCAGCCGTATCATCATTAGATACGCCGTTGCCCATGGGGGGAATTGGTCCGGGCTCTCGGCGGGGCATTCCGATTAAGCATCCCTGATGATGGAAACCCTGCATCCGGGGGCACGCCCGCAGGCATGGTCCAAAAGAACCACGCCTGCGGGCGTGCCGGTCGTTCCGTGGGTGGCATCGTGGGGATACCCCTTGCGGATTTGCCTGCCCCACGGTGCATCCGTTCATCCTGCCCCAACAACATTGTCCCTACGCCCCTATGGACGCTGATCGCCCCCGTGTATCGTTCTCTCGATACCGGGATGTGTAATTCCCAGGCCAACGGGCGTTTGGTATTAAATAATTCAGTAGTTTTCGCGACTCACGAAAACCACGTGCTCGCACAACCCCAACCCACGTCAGAGGAATTGTTATGCCTATCCTGAACCCCACGGAGTATCGACTTAGCTTTGATACGAGAGCTGAATTCATCGCCACCAATATACCGGCGACGCTATTGTATGTCATGGCCGCCGGGCGGCTTTACCGTCGGGATACGGCGGGCACGGCGGCCACCTCGGCGGATGGCGGCAATTGGGCGGCCGATGGCTTGGTGACTCCGCAACATTTTGGCGCGGTGGGCGACGGCACGACCAACGATACGGCGGCATGGAATTTGTTTCAGGCCGCCGGTGGTTTTAAAATCATTCCCGCGGGATCCTATCTGGTAAACAGTGTGGTTCACCGGTTTGACCTGACTCCGATGGGCAATGGCGTCTTCGACGATGGCACGGCCGCATGGGATCAGCCGTTGGGGGATCGTGAACGTGACAGTGTGCTGGTGCATGGGCGTTCGATCGACGCCAATGCCACGCGCGTCAGTCCGGTTATTAAAACCCAGACCAATATCCAGTGGGAACAGAACACTTCAGTGGGTTCTTTCAAACATGTCATTGGCCCGTATCACGAAGCCACGCTCAACGGTTACTATGACATTCAGACTGACACCAATCAGAATTTCACGGTCTCCGGCTCGACGGTTTTAAACCGGATGGCGGGACTGATCGGCAGTCTGGCCCAACTGGCCTATTGCGAAGACGTGGACGAAACGGTCAACCCGCTGATCGCGACGATGGGGGCGAGCAAGAACGGCTGTTCGTTCATGCGCATGATACGGAATGCCAAATATGAGCATGGCGGTTATATGTTCGGCCTCGAAATCTACGCGGTGAATCGCGCGAACGAAACCGCTGACATTCCTTACCAGAACAATGATGAGTTCTCCTTCACGGCGTGGACCTCCGGCATCAAGGTTGGCGTCAATTCCATCGGGGCGCCCATCTCTTCCGCCATGTTCACCCACGGTCTGGGGGCCAAGCACGGCGCCTGGAATGGCATCGTGATCGGGGGCAGCACGTTCAAGATCAATAATAATAACGAAGGCGTGGCAGGCACTGTTGCCATCAACCTTGCCTCACATCGCGATGGCGGCGGCTACTCCGATATCGGAATCAAGTTCCGCAAGAACAACCGTCACATTTATGCTCGGGACGGATTGAAGATCCGCTCCTCGCATACGCGGTATTCCTACGAGGCGGGCAAGTCCATGATATCGTTGGAAGGAAGCAGCGGGACGGCTCAGGAAATCAACTTCAGGGATGGTGCCACGAGTGCACCCGATGGAGGTTCGGTTACCACGAGGGCTCAGATTCGCGGCGCGACCGGTGCGTTGGCCCTGGAGAGCTTTGCCGGTGAAGTTCAACTTATCGGCAATGGCGCGATCTACAAAGCGACCTCGTTGCGATTCGCCCCGGCCGCCGACAATTCAAAATACTGCGGAGGCGCCAGCAATCGTTGGGATACCGTGTATGCCGCTTCCGGGACGATCAATACCTCTGACGCCCGCGAAAAGACGTCGTTGGAAATCATTCCTGACGCGGTGTTGGACGCCTGGGGTGACGTGCAGTTTGGCCAGTATCAAATGCTGGAGGCGGTGAAGCTGAAAGGTGATGCCGCCCGGGTTCACAGCGGCTTGGTCGCGCAACAGGTTCATGAAATCTTCAGCGCGCGAGGCCTGGACGCTCATCGGTATGGATTGCTCTGTTATGATGAGTGGGAAGCGGCGCCGGAGAAAGTTGAGGTCACCAAAACGCTCATCTCTCCGGCAGTCTATGAACAGATTCTGGTGGAAGAGGCGGTTTACGAAGAAGACCATGGCGTGCCGGAATTGGTGAAGGACGCCGTGGATAAGGACGGCAAGCTGATCACGCCTGAAGTGTTCGAAGAGCAACGCCAAGTGACGCCCGCGGTTGAAGCGGGCAGTCGGTATGGCATTCGATACGAAGAGGCACTGTGTCTGGAGGCCGCTTACCAGCGCCGCCGCATGGCGCGAATTGAAGCCAGGCTGGCTGCCTTGGAATCGGCCTGAAATTGCCCGGGCGTTGAGTCCATCACCCCAAGCACGCAAAGAAGGCGAAGTGGCTCGGCCCTTTGCTGTATTTGCGTGCTTGGGGTGAAAACTCCTTTTCCCGGGTGTGCCTTACGGTTGCAGGTCGATTTCCCGCATGAGTTTGATGCCGAGAACTTCGCGCATATCGACGCGCTGGGTGGCGATTTTGAAGCGGTGATCGGAGTCGCCTTCGGCGGCGAGCACGATCTTGCCCCAGCGTTCGCGGACGTTGTCCTGCTCGGCCATGTTGCGGGTCTCGACCATCAGCAGGATGTTGAAATCGTCGGCCGTGCCGGGGTGTCCGAGCAGGATCTTATAGTCGAGAATGAGATCCTGTTTTTGCGCCTCGCGCATGACTGCGTCGAAGGTGCCGGCCAGACTCTTCAGGTAGGTTTCCACCATGCCGTGTTTCGCGCGAACCAGGGTGAGTTCCCACACGGTGCCTTCCGTGTAGGGCGCATCATCGTTGGCGGAAACGTTTCCCGCGAAGAGCAGGAGCGTGGCGAAGAGAACAGCAAATGATTTGTTTTTCATGGAGCGGGGACTTTGGGGTTTGCAGAATGTCGGCGCCGGCCGGGAGACTGCCTGACCGATGCGGATCGGCTCCGGCGAAACACCGCCGGGCTGTTCCGAACGCTGACACAGACGGTGAGGTCGGGAAGCTTCCGGGGGATGGTCCAAAAGAGCCATGCCTGCGGGCGTGCCGCCTGGATCGAGTTTCCCATCGTAGCAACCGCCTCGCTGAGATTGGTCCGCTTCGCCGGAACGATTTCTATTCAACCAACCCCAAGCTTATCCACCCCTATGAAGACGGAAGGATTTTTCTCCGTTAGTTTGTTGCGACGCGTTGTCGCATTTTCATTTCTGCTGACCGCTTCGGTCGGCATTGACGCCGGTTTGCGGGCGCAGTCCTCCGGAAACGCGGTCGTGTCCGGGCGTATCCTTAATACGGATACTGGCGAGTATGTGCGCAATGCCGTCGTCCGCGTGCAGGGCACGAACCTGTCCGCGGTCTCCGAGGAAGGCGGCTACTACCGCATCACCAACGTGCCCTCCGGCGAAGTCACGCTGACGGTGACCTACACGGGCTACCCCACGGTGTCGCGGGAAGTTCCTGCGATTGCAGGCAGTTCGGTCACCCGGGATATTGAAATCACCAACAACGAGGCCGAGGTGGGCGACGACGGCACGGTCATGCTGGGCACCTTCGTGGTGGCCTCGGGCCGGGTCGGGGAGTCGAAGGCGATCATGCAGCAGCGCGTTTCCCAGGATATCACCAACGTCATTTCCTCTGAAACCTTTGGCGACAACACGAGCGGCAACATTGCGGAGTTTCTGCAGAACGTGCCTGGCGTGGAGCTGAACATCGATCGCGGCGAAGCCACCTCGGTGCGGTTGCGCGGGCTGCCGCCGGAATACACGTCCGTGACGCTGGATGGAGTTTCGCTCGCCGGTGCCGATGCCAATTCCGCCACCCGGGCCTTGAATTTTGAGAACTTCTCGCTGGATGGCATCGAGTCGATTGAGATCTCCAAGACCGTCAGTGCGGATGTGGATGCCAACGCGCCGGCCGGCACCATCAATCTGCGGCCCAAGCGTGCCTTTGATCTGGCCGGTCGACGGGTCGTCATCAGTGCGCACGTCAACGCGCATGCCGATCATGTCAGTCTGCTCAAAACCAACGGCCCGACGGACAGTCCCTCGCGCAAGGTTCTGCCGGGCGGGAAATTCTCTTACAGCGACGTCGTCATGGACGGGCGTCTGGGCTACAATCTGACTTTAAGCACGAACCAACAGTTCAGCGACCACATGGAGTTGCGACAGGGCAACAACTACAGCGCGACGGCGGCCGACCCTCGCCCGGTTGTTCCCACCGAAATCCGTTTTGCGCACACTCCGCGCACGGACTCCCGTAACACGGCCAGCTTTTCGGCGGACTTCAAAGCCGCGCCGAACCTGGTCCTGTCGTTGGCCGCGATGTATAACGCCAAGGAACTCATCACCTGGCAACGTGAAGTGATCTTTGGGTTGGGCGCACGTGGTTCGGTGTTGGGTGACGATCCCATGACCAGTTTCACCACCTCGGCGACCAATTCCAATGTGCGGGTGAATCCGACCGCGACCTGCCCAAACGGCTTGATCTTCGAGGTGGTCGGCGTGTAGTGGCGGTAGCCGACATCGATGCCCCAGCCCTGATAGTCGCTGAAGGTCGCCGAGAGCTTCCGCATGCTCGAGGCCCTGCATCCCGGCCGCATCCGCGCCATCGC
>CBINJL010000228.1:0-5716 GCA_966250925.1 uncultured Opitutus sp.
GTCATCGCGGCCGGGGTGGGCGCCGCCATGTTCCACCTCACCACGCACGCGTTTTTCAAGGCGCTGATGTTCCTCGGTTCCGGCTCGGTCATCCACGGCTGCCACCACGAACAGAACATTTTCAAGATGGGCGGGCTGGCGAAGAAGATGCCGGTGACGTTCCTCACCTTCACCGTCGGCGTGCTCGCCATCGCCGGCCTGCCGTTCCTGTCCGGCTTCTATTCCAAGGACGCCATTCTGCACCTCGCGCAGGTGAAGAGCACGCCGGTGTTTGCGATCCTCGTCTTCACGGCGGTGCTGACCTCGTTCTACATGATCCGCATGTGGCGCATCACTTTCTTCGGCGCGCCCCGCAGCGACGCCGCCTCGCGTGCGCACGAAGGCGGTATTGCCACCATGCAATTGCCGCTCGTCGTGCTCGCCATTCTGTCAGTGCTCGGTGGATACACCGGCCATCACGGCGAAGGCCTGATTTACGGTCATGCGTTTACCGAAGTCTGGAGCCAGATTCCGCATCCGCCGTCGCTCACCGGCGCGCTGATCATGTCGCTGGCCATTCTCGGGGTCGGCGCGGCCCTGGCGTTTGCGCTCTACAAGCCGACGGAATCCGACGGTCTCGCCACCAAGGTGCCGGCCGCGTTCGCCGGACTCACCGCGCTCAAGGAATCCTTTGACGTCGCTTACAACTACTACGTGGCGAAGGTGCAGGATCGTTTCGCCATGCTGCTCAACTTCCTTGAGCAGATCCTGCTCTCCGGCCTGATCATCCGCGGCTTGGCGGGAGTGGCCGGCCTGTTCGGCCTCGGTGCCCGGGCTCTCCACGTCGGCAGCCTGCACGCTTACGTTTACTGGTTCCTCCTCGGCGCCGTCCTCCTCTGGGGCTTCGCCGGCGGCCTGTTCTGAACTACTTTTGCCCACGGAATACACGGAACACACTGAAATGAATCCTTCACCTTCCGTGTCTTCCGCGTGTTCCGTGGGCCAACTCCTTTTCGGTTAATCTCGATGCAAAGTTTCGACATTCTTCTGTTCGCGATCGTCTCGCCGCTGGCTCTGGCGCTGGCCATGGCGCTCGGCCTGCCGCAGGCGTTGGGCCGCAAGCTCGCCTACGTGGCTTTCGCGATTCCCGCCTTCGCCGGCCTTTGTGCCTGGTATCGTTTCGGCGGCGCCGCGACCGAAGGCACCTACGCCTTCCTCACGAGTTACAACACCGGGCTCGGCGCGCTTGGCATCAAGCTGACGCTCGGCCTCAACGGTATCTCGCTGCCGCTGTTCGTCATGGCTGGCATCGTCGGTCTCGCCGCCGGGCTCTACGCCCTGCAGACCAGCGCCGAACGGCTCAACACCTACCTCATGCTGCTGCTTGTCATGCAGGGCGGCCTGATGGGCGTCTTCGCCAGCGTCGATATTTTCTATTTCTACTTCTTCCACGAACTCGCGCTCATCCCGACCTTCATCATGGTCGGCATCTGGGGCGGTCGTGACCGCAACTACGCGGCGATGAAGATGACGATTTATCTGACGCTCGGTGCCATGCTGTCGTTGATCGGTCTGATTGCCATCTACTACAAGTCCGGTGCCGAGACGTTCGACATGATCGCGCTGCGCACGGCGGTGCTCGAACAGGGACTTTCGACCGTGGCGCAGAAGAACATCTTCGGCCTGCTCATGTTCGGCTTTGGCATCCTGGTTTCGCTGTGGCCGCTGCACACCTGGGCCCCTCTCGGTTACGGCGCGGCTCCGAGTTCGGTCGCGATGCTCCATTCCGGCGTGCTCAAGAAGTTCGGTCTCTACGGCCTGATTCAGATCGCGCTGCCGCTGCTGCCGCAGGGCGCCTCGCACTGGGCCGTCATCCTCGCCACGCTCGCGGTGGTGGGCAACGTGCTCATCGTCGGCTTCGTTACCATCGCGCAAAAGGACCTCAAGCAACTGGTCGGTTACAGCTCGGTCATGCACATGGGCTACGCCTTCCTCGGCATCGCCTGTCTGTCGGTCGTCGGCGCCGGCGGCGTGGTCTTCATGATGGTGGCGCACGGTTTTTCCGCCGCGCTGCTCTTCCTCCTTTCGACCAGCATCTACCACCGCACCCAGACCTTCGACCTCGATGAAATGGGTGGCTTGGTGAAACACGCGCCGGTGCTCGCGGCATTCTTTGTCGCCGCCACCATGGCCAGCATCGGTCTGCCGGGCTTCGCCAACTTCTGGGGTGAGCTCACGATCTTTGTCGCGGCTTGGAAGATGTTTCCGGCGCTCACCGTCGCGGCCATCGCCGGCGTGATCATCTCCGCCGTCTACGGTCTGCGCGCCGCGGCCCGGGTGTTTTTTGGACCCCAGACCGAAGCCTTCGGCAAAGTGCTGGCGGAGAAACCTGCCACCGACCTGACCTGGGCCGAAAAGATTCCCGCGCTGCTCCTGCTCATCGGGCTGCTGCTGCTCGGCTTCTGGCCCAAGGCCATGAGTCCGGCCATCGATGCCTCAATCTCCGAAATCTATCCCGCCGCCCAGGCCAGTGTGCCGGTCGATGTGGCCCGCAACTGACCTGAATTTTCGTTTCCCGTTTCGACCGATTCGCCCCCGCGATGAACCTTACCGATCTTCAACAAGCCGCCGCTTCCAACCAATGGCTCGCCATCGCGCCCGAGCTGATGGTCGGCTGCCTCGCGCTGCTGCTCCTCATCTTCGAAATCGTTCTGCCCAAGAAGAATCACGACATCATCCCGACGCTCTCCATCGTCGGCCTGCTCGCGATCCTCGGCGGACTGATCTTCAACTACAACTCGGTCTATCTCGGCCAGGAGACGTTTAACGGTCTGCTGAAACACACCGGCACCGGCCAGTTCATGCGGCTTTTCTTTCTGCTCGCGGCCATCGGGGTGAGCGTGCTCGGCACGGTGGCGCTCAAGCGCCAGGCCATGCCGAAGATCGAGTTCTTCGCCATCACGCTGGTCGTCACCGCGTCGATGATGCTGCTCGCGCAGTCCAATCACTTCGTGATGCTGTTCGTCGCGCTCGAGACCATCACCGTCGGATTCTACGTGCTGGTCAGCTACACCCGCACCAATCCGCTATCGCTCGAAGCCGGCCTCAAATACCTCATCATGGGCGCGCTCAGTTCGGGCCTGCTGCTGTTCGGCATCGTGCTCCTCTATGGCGTCGCGGGCAATCCCGCCTTCGCCCAGCACACGGCGAACTCGATGCACTTCGGCGATCTGCGCGCCTTCCTCTACGCCAATCCCGACAACCTGCTCGCGTCGATCGGCATCGTCCTCGTCCTCTCCGGCGTCGCCTTCAAAATCGGTGCGGTGCCGTTCCAGATTTGGATTCCCGACGTTTACCAGGGGGCCTCTACTCCGGTCACGGCATTCCTCGCCATCGCTTCCAAGGCGGCCGGCTTTTCCATTCTGCTCCTCCTCGTGACCGTGTTCGACGGTTACCAATCGCTGGTCGTCAAGGTGCTCGGTGTCATGGCCATGACCACGATCCTGTTCGGCAACATCGCCGCGCTCACCCAGCACAACGTCAAACGCCTCATCGGTCTCTCCGGCGTTTCCCATGCCGGTTATCTCATGATTGGCGTCATCGCGGCCATCCACGTGCCGTTCGCGGTCGGCGCCATCTGCTTTTATCTCTTTGCCTACCTGCTCGGTTCCTTCGCGGTGTTTGGTGTCATGACCCATGTTTCCGGCGCCGACGACGCCGACCAGGATCTCGAACACTACGCCGATTTGGCCAAAACGCATCCGTTCCTCGGTGCTGTGCTCGCCGTCGGTCTCGGTTCACTCGCGGGCATTCCGCCGCTGGCCGGCTTCATGGGTAAGCTGCTTGTTTTCATGAGCGCCTTTGAAGCGGGCCTCTACCCGCTGCTCGCCGTCGCCATCATCGGCGTGGTGCTCTCGATCTATTACTACTTCGGCTGGATCAAGGCCGCCTTCTTCCCGCAATGGCGTCCGCCGGTGCTGGAAGGCGACGCTCCCTTGCCCGAGCCTCCGCGCCAGCCCGTCGGCACGCCCGCCGGCGTGCTGCTCGCCACCGCCGCGCTCGCTTCGGTGCTGCTGGGCTTTTACCAATGCCCACTCGGTGCATGGCTCGGCCTGGGCTGACTTCAAACTAGTTTACAAAAGGCAACGAAGGAAAACGAAGGCTGCCGCACGGACTTTCTGTTTTTCAGGAGAAACTCCGAAACGCAGCGCTCGCGAATCGCGCTGCGTATCCACATGCTCGCTACCTTCGTTCACTTCGTTTCCTTCGGTAAAATGAACCGGTCCGCCCCACGCCTGCTGCTGCCATGACCCGCTTCCGCCCCTGCATCGACCTGCATGACGGCAGGGTGAAGCAGATTGTCGGCGGCACGCTGCGCGACGACGCCGTCGGCCTGCGCACGAACTTCGAAAGCGAACATCCGGCTGAATGGTTTGCCGCCCGCTACCGCGACGACGCGTTGACCGGCGGCCACGTCATAAAACTCGGTCCGGGCAACGATGACGCCGCGCGCGCGGCACTGGCCGCCTATCCCGGCGGCCTGCAGCTCGGCGGTGGCATCACTGCGGAAAATGCGGGAGTGTGGTTGGAAGCCGGCGCCAGCCAGGTCATCGTGACCTCCTGGCTCTTTGACTCCACCGGTCATTTCCTCGCCGAACGTCTGGACGCGCTGGTGAACGTGGTGGGACGCGAGCGGCTGGTGATCGACCTGAGCTGTCGGAGCGATGGCGAGGGCTGGGTCGTGGCCATGAACCGTTGGCAGACTCGCACCGAACTGGCGCTTGATGCCGCCACCTTGGCGCAGCTCGCCGCAAGTTGTGCGGAGTTTCTGATTCACGCCGCCGACGTCGAAGGCAAGTGCGAGGGCATCGACGCGCGTCTGGTCGAGTTTCTCGGGCGCCACGCCACCATTCCGGTTACCTACGCCGGTGGCGCTCGCTCGCTCGATGATTTGGCGGAAGTGGAGCGGCTCAGCGCCGGACGCGTCGATCTTACCATCGGCAGTGCTCTCGACCTCTTCGGCGGCAGCGGAGCCCGTTACGCCGATTGCGTGGCATGGAATCGGCGCGCGGGGACATGTTAAGTCCGTTCGTCGCCGCAGGGGCAGGACGCGGTCGTCGGCGAGCAGACGATCCTACAGGGGGGGGTAGGGCGTTCGCTTGCGAATGCCGTGCGGTGGCGTGGCGCTGCGGCTGGCGAAGGCGTGGCGACGGTCACGGTCGTCTGCGAGCGACAATCCTACGGTGCAGCCGTGCGCTAAAGTTATAGGCACGGACAGGCCGTGAAACGCACGCCTGACGTTGACGCCACCGTGGTGTTGGGCGGACGTTGGGCGCACCCCTTCAACCCCGCCCGCTCATGTCGTGTATTCGTTTTTCCCCGACGCCGCGCCTGCTGTTGCTTGCTGCGCTCGCTGTTTCGTCCGTTTGTATCGCCTTGGCGCAGACCGCGCCCACGGGTGGAACCGCGTTGCTCTCAACTTCTGATCCGGGCCAGGCCGGGTTTTATGCCAACAACACCGACGGCGGACCGGTCGCCACCCGAGAGGTCGTGCCGGTCAGCGGCCAGTCGTTTGCCACCGCCGCGCGGGTGGCCACGCTTAATCCGACCGGCACCAGCTACAGCAGCGCGATGACGTTTTCCAGCGGTCGGGCCGTGACCGATGGCGATGTCGTGTTGCTGCACTTTTTCGCCCGATCGATCGAGACGACGGACGAAACCGGCACCGTCACGATGG
>CBINJL010000229.1:0-5709 GCA_966250925.1 uncultured Opitutus sp.
CGCCGCCGAACTGGTGGCCCAGCTCGAAAAACTGTTTCTGGCCGAAGGCGCCTGACGCCCTGCCCAGCCACGTCTTGCGGTCGCGGTCACGGTCGTTCAGATTGCGCGATTCATGCCGCCGTCATCTTCTCCGCTGAACCGCAAACCCTGGCCCATGAAATGGATCATGGTCGCGATCGTCGCGTGCATCGTTCCCTATACTTGGATCACTTTGCAGTATCGCAAAGAGGGCCCGGCCTATGAACCGTATCAGGATAACAAGGATCGCGCCCAGGTGCTGCGGCTGCTCGATGCCGGCTTTCGCCGCGTCGATCTGCAGTTGGAACGTCTGGTCGCCCCTGCCGATCCGCTGGCCGATGCCGTCGATACCGAAGCATTGCCCGGCGGCGTGCCGCCGCTGCTGCGCGACGTCTTGATCGATCAGCCGCCGGTGCCGGTCGGCTTCACCCGGGTCGAAGCGAGTGGACGCGTGCTCGCCGGCCAGCCTTATCCGATCGCCTTTACCTGCACCCAGCCGGATTTCGACGAACGGCCAGCCCAGTCCCAACTCTACCTTCGCGGCACCCAGGCAGTGTTTATCGTGGGCTACGATCTACTCCCCGGCGAACTGCAGGCCCGCGACCGCCAGAGTGCCGCCCGACTCATCATCCCTGCCCACACGCTGGCGCCCGGCCAATACACGGCCATTTTGGTCGGCGCCAAAGAATCCCGACGCTGGACCTTTGAGGTGCTTTGACCGTAGTCGTCTTTCCGTTTTTCGCCGTCGTCCATCCTTCTCCCCGCAACCGCCTTTCGCTCCATGCCCACCGGCTTTCCCGACTCCGCGCCCCTTCGCGCCCCGGCCGCGGCCACCACGCTCAAGCCCGCCGATCTGCGCGGCATCCTCAAATACATCCCGCGGTTCCGTGACCAGATCTTCGTCATCTCGCTCGATGGCGCCGTCATCGCTGACGAAAACCTGGGCAACCTGCTCGTCGACATCGCGGTCCTGCGCAGCCTGACGATCAAGGTCGTGCTCGTGCACGGCATCTCGACCCAGCTGCGCGAACTTTCCGAAATGCGCAACGTGCCCATTTCCAACGCCGATGGCAGCGGCGTGACCGATGCCGCCACCCTTGATCTCGCGGTGCGGGCCAGCGCGCGGGTATCTCATCAGGTGCTCGAAGGGCTCACCCAGAACGGCCTGAAGTGCGCCATCACCAACGCCATTCGCGCCCTGCCGCTCGGCATCATCAAGGGCGTCGACATGGAAGGCACCGGACGGGTCGATCGCATCGACAAGGATACGCTCCACCATCTCATCGCGGCCGACATCATTCCCATCCTGCAGCCAATCGGATTTGCCGCCAACGGCCGCACGCTGCGCATCAACTCCGATCTGCTCGCCATCGAGGTCGCCGAGGCGCTGCACGCCACCAAGGTCATCTACCTCACCAACCAGGACGGACTTGCCATCGACGGTCAGTTGCGTCGCGACATCGCCGTCGAGGCCCTGCGCGAGATCGTGGAAAAAACGCCCGAGCGCATCGCCGAATCCGCCCGCTCCAAAGCCCTGCATGCCGTCAAGGGCATCGCCTCCGGCATCCCCCGCGTGCACCTTGTCGACGGCCGCATTTACGATGCGTTGCTCAACGAAATTTTTTCGAGCGATGGCGTCGGCACGCTGGTATATGGCAACGACTACCAGCAGATTCGCAAGGCCACCCGCAGCGATGTGCGATTCATTCACAGCCTCACCCGCAGCGCCGTGAAACGGGAGGAGCTGGTCCATCGCACCCAGCAGGCGATCGAAAAAAACATCGACCAGTTCTACGTCTTCGAAGTCGACGAAAACATCATCGCCTGCGTCACGCTCCAGTTTTATGCCGGGCATCCCGACATCGCCGAAATGGGCTCGCTCTACGTGATGCCTTTTCATCACCGGCGCGGTGTCGGCCGCAAGATGGTCGAGTTCGCCGCCCTGCGCGCCAAGGAACTCGGCGCCAAACGTCTGCTCGCCCTCTCGACGCAGAACCCGACGTTCTTCACCTCCGTCTGTGGTTTTGAGGAAGCGGAAAGCAACATCCTGCCGCCCGAGCGCCTCAAGGTCGCCGAAAACAATGGTCGCAACGCCAAGGTGATGGTGCGCCAGCTCTGACCACGCTCCCTCGTTTTCAAACGTGCGCGCCGTCATCCAACGCGTCAGCCACGCCCGCGTCTCCGTCGCCGACGAGATCGTGGGCGAAATCGGCCCGGGCCTGCTCATCCTGCTCGGTATCACGCATCCGGATACAGAGGCCGACGGACTTTGGCTGGCCGAAAAGATCGCCAAGCTCCGCATCTTTCCCGACGAATCGGGCAACATGAATCGATCGCTGCTCGATATCGGAGGCGAGGCGCTGGTGGTCAGCCAATTCACGCTGCACGCCCGCACGCGCAAGGGCACGCGCCCGAGCTTCAATGACGCCGCCCCGCCCGCGCAGGCGGAACCGCTCTACGAACGTTTCCAACAGCAGCTTTCCACCGCGCTCGGCAACCGGCCGGTCGCAGCCGGGATTTTCGGCGCCGCCATGCAGGTAACCTTAAATAATGACGGTCCGGTTACGCTGATTTTGGATACTTCTGCGTAGTTTGCTGGTCTGACTGGCATCCCCTTCCCGCCATGCCCCGTTCCTTGTTCCCCACTGTCCTCTGCTCCTGCCTGCTCACCGCCGCTGCATTGGCCGCGCCTCCGTCTGCGCGGATCGCCATCCATTCGGTAGCTTCGGGACACTACGCGCCTCCTCCCCCCGGCAGTTCCGACGTTTCGCTGCATACATTCACCATCGTCGATGGTGGCCATGCCGAAGGCACCTACCGCGATGGCAAATTGGCCAAGCTCGATTTCCAGGCCATCGCCGACCCGCTGACCGCAGCACTTGAGCGCCAAGGCTACCGTTCGGCGGCCGCTGGCGAAGCGCCATTGATCCACCTCGTGGTCGAATGGGGCCGCACCAATCCGATCATCGATCTGAGCATCGATTTTTCCGCCGACCGCATCGGCCAGTTGCGCAGTCAACCGAACGAGATTCCGATGACCGGCACCTTCAATCCGCAGACTCAGTCGCGGCAAAACGAGATCCAGGGAGAGCAATTGAAAATTCGCTCCGCTGCCGAACGCCGCAACCGCACGGCGTGGGACAATGCCCAACTGCTCGGCTACGACGACGCGTTGTATGCCCTGACCCAGCTTCCGCGCAGCCAACGCCCGTGGAAGGATCAGGAGGAGCTGATGACCGACCTCACCAGCGAACGGCTCTACCTCATCGTGCGCGCCTTCATTTTCGATCAGGTCGAACCTGAGGAAGCCCCCCAAGCCCGACTGATGTGGCTGACCCGGCTCAGCATCCGCGACGAAGGCCCGGACTTTCCTACTCAATTGGCTATCCTGCTGCCCTTCGCCGAACGCTACTTCGGAAAATCCACCGGAGAACTGATCCGCGCCACCTCGCTGCAGGATTTCAAAAATCGCGCCCCCGACTGACCAGTGTAACCATTATGGTTACACTTCGGCGGGTCGACTTTGGCGGGAAAGTCGGCCATGGTGGCGGCAGGCCGATGCGTTGCTTTTATCATCCCGACTACGTGTTCCCGCTGCCGGAGGAACATCCGTTTCCCATGGACAAGTTCTGGCGCTCGGCCGCGATGATTCGCGCCGAAGGCGGCACGGCGGTCGAGTTCGTCAGCAGTCGTCCCGCGACCGAAGCCGAACTGCATCGGGTGCACTCCTCCGCGTATCTGGAAACGATTCGCAGCGGCACGCTGGACCGGGCCGCCGCCGTTCGTCTCGGACTGCCCGCCGGAGCCGACCTTCTTGCCCGCTGCGCCTGCGAAACCGGCGGCACACTCGGCGCGACCGCGGCGGCGTTGACCGACGGCATCGCGTGTAACCTGGGTGGCGGCACTCATCACGCCTTCGCCGGTGTCGGACTGGGCTATTGCGTGCTCAACGATGTCGCCGTCGCCATCCGGGCCCTGCAAGAAACACAACAGGCCGAACGTATCCTCGTAATTGATACTGACGCGCATCAGGGCAACGGCACGAACGGAATATTCGCCGACGACGACCGCGTGTTCACCTACTCGATTCACGGCGGGAAAAACTATCCGGCGCACAAGACTCCCGGACGTCTCGATGTGCCGCTGCCGCGCTACGTGACCGGCGAACATTACCTGGAGCAATTGGAAGCCACGCTCGCACCGGTCCTCGAAGATTTCGCACCGGATTTTGTTTTCTGGATCGCCGGCGCCGACCCGCACCGCGACGACCGTTTCGGTCAGATGCTACTCGACGATGCCCATTTCGCCGCCCGCGATCACCATGTGCTCGATCTGGTGACAGCGCGAAAAGTCCCCACTGTCGTGCTCTATGGCGGCGGTTACAATCGGGATCGAAGCAAGACCGCGCGGCTGCACGCCGACACCGTGCTACGCGTCGCTGAGCGTGTCAGGTCTCCGGCACGCTGAGACTGCGGCCGTTGTCCTTGCGGCCGAGGCCAAGGATGAACGGCGCCGCCACCTGCGCCCAGGTTTCCGCATCCGGATAGCTTTCCGCCTCCTCGCCCCAGCAGCGACGCAGCATGTCGGTCGCGATCACGCCGGGGTTAAGCGGAATGGCAGCCAACGGATCGGGCAATTCCTGCGCCAGTGCCTGCGTGAGGCCTTCGATGGCGTATTTGCTGGCGCAATACGGCGCGACTTCCGGCGATGTGCTCCGGCCCCAACCGGAGGAAAGATTCACGACGACGCCGGTTCCGGCCGCAATCATCTCCGGCAGAAAGGCGCGGATGACGTTGAACACGCCCTTGATGTTGACGTCGACGAGTTGGTGAAACTCCGCCGCCGGCACTTCCCACAATGGCGCCGGCGCATTGATGATCGCGGCGTTGTTGATGATGAGATCGGGCGCGCCGTGCGAGGCGGAGATTGATTCGTGCCACACGTCGACCTTGCTGGCTTGCGAAACGTCGAGGATGTCGAAGCGGTTCGGCGCCGGCGCGGCGAAGCGCAGATCGAGAATCTTTTCCGGATCGCGCCCGCAACCGATCACGGTGTGACCGTCGGCCATGTAGCGGTCGGCCAGAGCACGACCGAGTCCCTTTGAAACGCCGGTGATGAGGATTTTCATGCGGCGCAATGAAAGTCACTTTTACGCCCGACGCCAGACCAGGACGGTGGCCACGTTGTCGCTGCGCTCCAACGCGGCTACGGAATACGGCCGCTCGGCGTTTCCGACTTCCGACCTCTAACTTCTGACTTCCAACTTCCCCCGCTCACCGGCTTTGCAGACTGAACTTGTTCAGTCCGGTCTTGCGGCACGCATCCATCAAAAAGGCGACGGTCTTGAGCGGCGTGGTTTCGTCGGCGGCGATGAGCACGGGAATGTCGCGGTCGACCTCTTTCACCTTTTGCAACAATCCCTCGATCTGGTCTTCCGTCACGATTTCGCCGTTGAAGGTCATGACGCCTTCGGGGCTCACCGCGATGGTACCGGTGCCCTTGAACTCGTTTTTGCCCGCGGTCTCCACCTTGGGCAGCGTGATGTTAAGGGTCGATGCGGCTCGAAACTGCATCGTGACAAAGGCGAAGAAGATCAACATGACGAGCACGTCGATCAACGGCAGGAGATTCATCTCCGCCTTTTTGCGCCGCCGCTGATAAAGTCCGCTCATGGCTATCTTCGCCGGCTGC
>CBINJL010000230.1:0-5701 GCA_966250925.1 uncultured Opitutus sp.
GGGGTCGTCTTGTCGAACCTGCGGCTCGATCAGCAGCCGATCATGATGCGATTGGCGGAAGGCGTGGCCGAAACCGGATTACGCAAGCTCGGGGCGATTCTGGCCGATGATGCCGAAGTGGGGTGCAATGCGGTCCTGCAGCCGGGCACCCTTCTGGGCAAACGTTCTCTCGTGATGCCAACGCTGGCCTTCGGCGGCTATCTGCCGCCGGCGCAGATCGCGAAGTCCCGCGTGGCGATTTCCTTCCTGCCGCGGCGGGACTGATTGTTCACGGTTCAGGTGCGGAGGCGGAGTGGAGGAGAGCCGCGCGCGGGCGGCGTCGCTTCTGCTCGCGTCCCTGTCTTTCGATGAACAGAGGAGGCCTGCGCCCGGGGAGTTTCCCCGGGATGCGGCAGTTTCTGCCGCCCGCGTCTCGGGGCCGCCGCTTCGACCCCTTGCGGGTGACCTTGAGTAAAATTATGGATTTTTAAAACCCTGATAATAAGTATCTAGCAACGTCACTCCGCCCTTTGGCATGTCGACTGCAATTTGGTGGTCGATGGCAAACTCGCAGCTCAAATCTCCCGCGGAACCCGGCGCTACGTATCGCCTGGTGGTGCATTCCGCCCAAGAGGCGGTGGACACGATTCGGCGGGAGCTGGGACCGACGGCGCGCGTGCTGTCAGTGCGCAATTTGCCGAACTCCGGGCTGAAGGGGCTATTTTCGCGGCCGCAGATCGAGGTCGTGGCCGAACTGCCGGCCGAAAACGAAAACGAGTCCCCGTTGACGGGAGCGTCCGGTAGTGGACGTGCCGCGGCGGCCAATCAAACCGCGACCTACGCCGCGAACGCGAATGGGGATGCCTCGTTTGCCCCGGCGCGCGATCAGATGCGTGGTCCGGTGGTGGGTTTCGGCGCGGCGCGCGATGCCTATACGCGGGCCGACAGCGGTGGCAGCACTGGCGGCCGTCTGTTGCCGGACGTGCTGCGCCGAGGTGGTTTTTCCGATCTGATGATGGCGCGGCTGCAGGGCAGTCCGCGTTGGGCCGATATCGAACAGCGGCCGCTCCATGAAGCGCTGAGCGAGATCGGCCGTGAACTGCGTCAAGTCGCGACCACGCCCGAGCGCCGGGCGGTGACGGATCGGGTGGCGTTTCTCGGTCTGGCCGGAACCGGTCGCACCACCGCGTTGAGCAAGTGGCTCGCGCATCAGGTTTTTCAAAACGGCCGCAGCGGCGCGGTGGCGAAGGTCGAGTTCGACCGGCCCAATCCGGCCGACGGGCTGGCGGTGTTTTGCGAGGCGCTCGGCGTCGGACTGACCCATGTCGACGGCACGCAGGGATTCGAAATGCCGGAAGGTGCGCACGATTTTGTGTTGGCGGATTTGCCCAGCATCCGGCTCGGCCGGGCGCAGGATGAAACCCTGGTGCGCTTCCTCGATGAAGGTGGCTTCACCAGTCGCGTGCTCGTGCTGCACGCGTTGCATGATCGGGCCGCGTTGCAGGCCGCTTATGCCGCCGGCCGTGAACTGGGCGCGACGCATTTGATTTTTACCCATGTCGACGAGTTGGCTCATTGGGGCAAACTCTGGGACTTCGTGCTCGAAGGCGCGGTCACGCCGCTCTTCCTCGGCACCGGTCCGAGTCTCGTCGGCGAACTTGAAACCGAGGCGGTGGATGCACTCCTCCGCCGCACCATTCCCGGAGCCTGACGACCATGCGCACAATCATGCTTTGGGGCGGGGGACTGGGATTCTTTTTGGCCGCGGCGGCGGGTTTCGCCGTCGATCGGCCGCTCGATCTGGTGTTGCGCGATGCGGCGATTGCCTGCCTCGCCGGTGCCTGGCTGCTGCGCTGGTGGTGGAGCCAACTCGAACGCGCTCTGACCGAAACCGTCGAAATCCGTCGTCGTCGGGCCGAAGCGGCCGTCGCGGCGGAGGAAGCGGCCAAGGCCGACGCCAAACACGCTTCCGCGGCCGTCGCGCCGAAGCGCCGGGGAGACGCCGAACCGGCGCTCGTCCGTTCTTCCACTTCCTCCGCCATGCCCGCCTCCGCCCGCACCTGACCCGCCCATTTTTCCAACGATCCTCCGCCATGAACAACGCTGCTCTCAAATCCGCCCCGGAAGCCCGCCCGGCTTCGTCCGCGTGGAAAGCCTATGCCGGCGTCTCCAGTCCCGTCGACGAGTCCGAATTGATCGAACGCCACCTGCCGCTGGTGCGCAATGTCGTCGACCGCATCAAGATTCACCTGCCGGCGCACGTCGAGGTGGAGGACCTCTACAGCGTCGGCGTGACCGGCCTGATCGCGGCGGTGCATCGTTTCGATCCGGAACAGGGCCACACGTTCGCGGCCTACGCGACCACCCGTATCCGCGGTGCGGTGCTTGACGAGTTGCGCCGGCTGGACTGGTGTCCGCGCCGCGCCCGGGCCAAGGCACGCAAAATTCGCAACGCCATCGGCGAAGTGGAGCAACGTGTCGGCCGGGCCGCCACCGATGAGGAAGTGCGTGCGCAGCTCGGTCTCGAACCGAAGGAATTCGCCCGCTGGCAGGAGGAGATTCGCCCGATCAGTTTCGTGCCGATCGACCAGCCGCTCGACGACGAGGAGAGCTCCGGCGGCACGTTGCACGATCTCATCGCCGATGATCAGGCCGAGGACGTCTGCGCGTCGATGGAGCGCGATGAATTGATGCGCCTCGTGGCCGACCGCATCGAACAATTGCCCGACGTGCAGAAGAAAGTGCTCGCGATGTATTATTTCGAAAACCTGCGCCTCGCCGAAATCGCGGAAGTCTTCGGGCTCACCGAGTCACGCATCTGCCAGATTCACGGCCAGGCCATCCTCGGTCTGCGTGCCTGGATTCAACGGGCCCGCAATCGCTAACCGACATCGTCGCCCACTCAGCCATGCTCATCATCATCGGCTCCGTCATCGTCTTCGCGGCCACGCTTGGCGGTTTCATGATCGCGGGTGGCAACCCGCTCGTGCTGCTGCACGTGTCGGAATTTGTCGTCATCCTCGGCGTCGCCCTCGGCGTGCTGATCATTGCCTCGCCGGCTCACATCATGAAGGAGATCATGCACAAGCTCATGGTCGCCATGAAGGGCGGGGGACCGGGCAAATCCGATTACGAGGACATCCTCAAGCTGCTCTACGAGATCTTCATGGTGGGCCGGCGCAACGGCCTCATCGCGTTGGAGGAGCACGTGATGAATCCGACTGAAAGCAGCATCTTTCAACGCTATCCGTCGTTCACCGGCGACCACGAGCGAATGCAGTTTTTGATCAACGGCCTCAAGCCGATCATCGACGGCAAGATCAAGCCCGACCAACTTGAGGAACTGATGGTGGGCGAACTTGATGCGCGCGCCGAAGAAAAGGAACACCCGGTGCATCTGCTCCAACTCGTCGGTGATTCGCTGCCTGGCATCGGCATCGTCGCGGCGGTGCTCGGCATCATCAACACGATGTAGGCCATCGCCGACGGTCCCGAAGTGGTCGGCGAACGCGTGGCGGCCGCACTCACCGGCACACTGCTCGGCATCTTTGTCGCTTACGGTTTCGTCAACCCGCTGGCCAACCGGGTGAAGTTCAACAACAGCTCCGAGATGCAGGTGCTCAACTGCATTCTCTCCGCCGTCGCCGCCTTCGCCAAGGGCCTCGCGCCGCTGACGGCGGTGGAGATCGCCCGCCGCACGCTCGACTCCTCCGTGCAGCCGGATGGCGATGCGTTGGAGGAAACGCTCAAGACGCTGCCTTCGCCGAAGTAAGCAACCGACCGCGACCCGCGCGACCATGGCGAAACGGAAAAAGAAAAAGGCCGCCCCTCATCACGGCGGCGCCTGGAAGGTGGCCTACGCCGATTTTGTGACGGCGATGATGGCGCTCTTCATGGTGCTCTGGATTTCCGCCCAGGACGACAAGATCCTGCTGGCGACGTCGCGCTATTTCCAGTCGCCGTTCAACTCGCCGATGGACGCCACCACCGGTATCCTTCCTTTTGATACAAACCAGCCCACGCAGTCGAAGAGCGGTGAACGCGACGGCGAAGGCACCGGTCCGAACGAGTCGACCACCGACGCGCGTTCGGTCGATCTGCAGTTTCTCAACTCGGTCGCCCAGGATTTTTACCGGCTGCTGCATCTCGACGAAAATTTCGCCGACCGACCGATCGACATCCAGGTGACCAGCGACGGTCTGCGCATCACGTTGTTCGATCGCGAGAGCCAGCCACTCTTCGTCGACGAGACGGCGGAGTTCACGGAGTGGGGCACGTTTGTGATCCAGGGGCTCGCCTGGATGATCGACCGTCATCGTTTCAAAGTGGTGATCGAGGGCCACACCAAGTCCGGACTCGAACTGGATCAGGGCGAGAACTACACGCCCTGGGAATTGTCCAGCGACCGCGCCAACGCCGCGCGACGTTCGCTGGTCCACTACGCGGTCGACGCGGCGCTCATCGAGCGCGTTTCGGGTTACGCCGACACGCGCGCGTTGCCCGATGTGCCGCCGACCGACGAAAGCAATCAACGCGTTTCCTTCAGCCTGACCGTCGGTCAACACATCCCGCGTCGCGAAGCGCCGCCATCCTACTCCGAATCCCAATGAAATCCTTTTTCGACGGTCGCCCCGACGCCGCCATGCCGGCGCTCAAACCCCTTTCCGACAAGACGCCGCTGCGTCTCCCGACCCAGTCGCGCCTCACGCCCATCGGTGCCGGTCGTTCCAGCAAACCCGCCACGGTTGACGAGCATCGTCACCTGCCGGCCGTGGAATGCGTGAAACAGGGCGACAAGGTCACGCACCTGATCGTCACCTGCGCCTGCGGCGAACGCATCGAAATCGACTGCCTCTATTCCGGACCGGTCTGAGCGGTAGGAATGAAGGGAGGCAGGCGGGCGTGTTTCCCGCCCCTCCGGAGCCCGGGTCTCACCTGGTAGCCCTGCGCGGGAGCGCAGGGACGGGGACGTGCGTGCGCTCGCTTGCCAACGTTGTCCCGCCCCTCCCGGGGCGGGCTACCAGCGCCGATTACACGCCGGATATCACTCCCGGCAGAATCTGCCGCCGCGCGGCGATGACTCGCCGATCAATTTTGCAGTAATACGGTTCGTGAATTTTAAGTTACTGAAAATAAATGAGTTAAAATCGATGGCATTGCGTATGCATTGGGAAACGCACCATGAACGTCGGCCTCTATCAGAATGCAGCTTCTCTCTCCGCGCTGGAGCGTTGGCAGGATGCCGTGGCCCAGAACATCACCTCGAATCAGGTGGCGGGCTACAAGAAGCAGACGGTGCAGTTGTGGGCGACGGTGGCGGGTGAGTTGCAGGGCGATCCAAGCCAGCGGGTGGGCGAGGGCGGCGGCACGCCCACGTGGTATCCGCAGGCCAATCTCGGCATCAGTTTTTCCAAAGGGGAAGCCCAGCCGACCAAGCGCGATTTCGATTTTGCACTCGGCAACGACGGGTTCTTCCAACTTCGCGCCGCCGACGGCACGATGTATTACACCCGCAACGGCAGTTTCGCCACCACCCCCGAGCTGCAGCTCGTCAGTCATCAGGGTTACGAGGTGATGGGCGACGGCCAGAATCCGATCCAGATGCTGCCGGGCAGCGGCGCCATCAAGGTCGATGGCAACGGCCAGATCATGCAGAACGGTGCGGTCATCGGCAAACTCGAGATCGTGCGGTTCGAGGACAATCACCAGCTCATTTCCGAAG
>CBINJL010000231.1:0-5699 GCA_966250925.1 uncultured Opitutus sp.
CAGGGCAGCGTCGCGCCAGACGAGGGCGTAGGTCGTGAGCACGACATCGTGACGTCGGATCGATTCCCATTCGGCGCCGCGTTGCGCGCCGTGAAAGATGCCGACGGAAAGGTCGGGGGCGAACCGCCGGCACTCCTGTGCCCAGTTTTCCAATACGCTGGTCGGTGAGATCAGCAACACACCCTGCGCGAGGCGTCCGGCGGCTTTGAGCTCCAGCAAATGCGCCAAAGTCTGCACGGTTTTCCCGAGTCCCATGTCGTCGGCCAGAATCCCGCCGGCCGCGACGTCTTCGAGTGTGTGCAGCCAGCCGAGACCGGATTCCTGATAGGGGCGCAGCGTGGCGCGCAGGGTGGGCGGTGCGGGGCGCGGTTCCACTTTGATGCCGCCTTTCAACCGCTGGCAAAGGGCGACGATGGCGGAAAACTCATCGTCGTGGCCGATACTCTCGGCGGCGACAAAACCTTCGCTGACCAATTCGCCGGCGCGCCATTTGTTGATCGCGGCACCGCCATCGGCACCGAGGCTGCGAGCATCAAACAGCTCGTATAAATTCTCCGTCAGGCGCAGCAGCGGAGCGCACGGCAATGCGATCCAGTTTTCGGACGCAGATGAAGTCGCACCGGCGTCGGCGTCGTTTGTGGCGGGCAGGCGGATCGCGAAATCGCCGGTCTGCACCCAACGGGCAATGGCGGCCGGTCCCTCGTGTTTGCGGGCACGCAGCGCGCGTTGCAGCAACGGCAGCAGTGCGACGTGACGCTCACCGCAGGTCAGGTCGCAGGCGAGTTGCCAGGATGCACCGGCGCGATTCCCGCGCGCCTGCATGGTGAAACTGTCCGCGGTGGCGACGTCCAGTTGCAGGGATGGATGGCAACGCCATTCCCAGACGCGGGCGTCCAGTTGCGGCAAAGTCGTTTCCAGCAGCGTGCGCCACGTCGCAGGGGCGTTGAGCCGAAACAAGGCAGAGTCGAAATTGAAAAAACCGTCGGGTGCGTCGTCCGTGTCGCGGACGAATCCCCAGTCGCGCAATTGCGCGAGTGCGGTCTGTTCGTGTTCGCGATTGCGGTGGGCGCGCACGACTTCGCCGCCGCGACGGTAGGAAACGGTGGGCTCGGCGGCATCCCACGCCACGCGGCCGTCGCCGTAACAAAATTCCACGCGCAGGCGCAGACGATCACGCAGATCCGTCCATGTCGCGCGCAGCTCGGACGCGGCGATCAGCGCACGGGTTTCAAACGTGAGGCACGTGCGCAGCGCGTCGTTGCGGTTTTCCTGCAGGCACACGCCGGTGGGCGTCGGAAACGACGCGGTCGGATAGGTTTTGGCCAGACCGAGGCAAAAGGTGGAGGCCGCGGCGGTGGGCATCGGTTTCGCGGCCAGCCAGCGATTGACCAGAGCCGGCGGTTGTTCGAGGCGCAGCGGTCCGCAGAGATTGACGCCGGGGCGAAGATACAGCGGCGGCTCCAGCGCGACGGCGAGGCAGTCGTCAGGCACGTGGACGTGCGGTTGCCAAGTGCCGTCGGGCAGTTCGGTCCAGTCCAGTTTGGCGTCGACCGGATCGCCCGCCTTCAGGCGGATGCCGTTGCCGCCGGCGACAAAGAGACGTCCGCTGGCGAGCATACGTTGGAAGACTTCATGGCCGTGCTCGCCGTGGAGGATGATACCGTCTCCACCTCGATTCGCGAGCTGGGCGAGGCCCATGAGAATGGCGCGATCCGTCTCCTGGCGAAAAGCGTCGAAGCGTTTTTGAAACAGTTCGAGTGGATCGGTGTAGGTGATGGCGCTGAACGCCTCCCACTTCATCAGCTTGGTCGTGCGCACGACGCACGAAAGATGATGCCGAACCGGGGTGACGATGTAGACGAGACGTTCCACGAACCGGCCATCCCGACAAAGTCAGCAAGCGCGGGCGAGGTTGAAAAATGAGAACAACAAGCGCGGGACTGAGAGGCAGGGGGACGGAACCGCAAGGTCGCAAAGATCACGGTGCAGCAAGACGATGAGAACGGCCGGCGCGATCCCCGGATCTCTGTTTTGCTGCTGCGCCTTTTGGCGGGAGTTTTCTTAAATCGAACCGAACAGACTACGCTTGTTTTTGTGTAACGCGGGCTTCCTTTGGTTCACCACCAGTGTGCGGTGGCGGCGGCCTTCAGGGCCTCTTCGACCGGCGGCAGGTCGCGATGCCAGAAACATTCCCATTCGAGACTCACGGTGCCGGTGAATTCCGCCGCGAGCACGGGTTGCAGGTCCGCCATGGGAAACTCGCCGCGGCCGGGCAGCACGTAGGAAAACGGATGGTGGGAGGACGGGCGGCTGACGCTTTCCTTCACATGGATATGGACGACATGATCGCGGATCGCCTGCCAGGTCGCCACGGGATCTTCGCCCCCGACTTTCCAAGTGTGATGCGAATCCCACAGGATGCGGATGCCGGGGCAGGCGGCGGTCAAAGCGAGAATTGCCTCACTGTCTCGCAACGCATCGTGGGTCTCGATGATGAGGTCGCACGCCCAGCCCTGCCGGGTTTTCAGTTCTCGCCACCAGCGCCAGGTTTCACAGGCGGCGGCCATCTCGGCCACGGCATCGGAGCCGCCGTCGAAGACCCGCAGCCAAGGCACCCCGAGCGCTTCGGCCCAGGGCACGAACTCCAGAAACGCATCGCGATCGCCGCCGCTGTTGGAGAAGAGGCGCAACGAAGTATCCATGGATGCAATACGAACGGGATGCCGGCTGACGAAGGAGGCGAGCTGCCTGGGTGAACCATGTTGCTCCGTAAAATAGCGCGGCAGATCGATGCGACCGCCGAGCGAGCGCAGTTCCAGGGCTTCGAGTCCGTGGGCGGCGGCGAGATCGAGCGCCTGCGGGAGCGTGGCGTCGGGACAGCCGAGAGAGGAGATGCAACGATGGTAGGCCATGGGAAAAGGGGCGACGATCAACCGAAGAAGTGGTTGCCGGTCAGCCCAATGAACACGAGGCGGAGCCGTGGCGCGAGTGCGGTTTCGATCAAGGACATGCGACACGCAATCGCGCACGGGGACGGCCGCTGAAAGATGAAAGAAAATGAAAGTTTCGCCCGCGGCTCTGTTGAGGTTGACGTGACAAAACGGAGTTGCGCAGGGTGCGGCACACTGCCCCATGCGAGCTCAAGCTGTTGTTTTCACCGCCCCGCGTTGCGTCGAATTTCGTGACGTGGATTGTCCCGAACCCGGCCCGGAGGATGTCGTCATTGCGCTGACTCACTCCTGGATCAGCAACGGCACCGAAGGGTCGTTTCTGCGTGGCGAGCGTCTGGCTGGCGACACCGCGCGACGCGAAGGCGACGCCTCGCCGTTTCCGATTATTGCGGGTTATCAGAAGGTCGGCATTGTGACAGCGGTTGGCGCGAAGGTGACCGAGCATCGCATCGGCGATCACGTCTTTGCGGTCATGAGCGAAGTCGAAGGCATGTTCGACCGCCACGCCGGACACGTTTCGCCGTCGGTCTGTCATCGCGATTTTGTGCACAAACTTCCGCCGGAAGCAGCCGCAGATCCGGCGGCTTTCAGCGGGATGGTGCTCACGTAGGTGGGCTACAATTGCGGGATGCGTCCGCGCATCGAGACGGGCGAGCTTGCGGTCGTGATCGGCGACGGGCTGGTGGGGCAATGGACCGGGCAAACGCTCGCGCGGCGCGGAGCCAGGGTCGTGTTGACCGGCCGGCATGAGGATCGTCTGGCAAAGTTTCGCGCCGGCGGCTGGGGCGAGACGCTGCGGGTTGCCGGCGACGGTGCGGCCGAGGTGGCGGCGCATTGCCGGGACGACATCGCGGTGCTGGTCGACACGGTCGGCAACACGGCGTTCTACGATGCGTATCTGCCGCGGATGAAACATGGCGGCACGATCGTGTCGGCCGGATTCTACGGCACTTCGGACGCGATCGAGATCCAGCGCTACCGGTTCAAGGAACTTGCCTTCGATCTCTGTGCGGGCATCCGGCGCGACCGCGTCGATGCGACCATCGCGCGAGTGGCGGCGGGCGATCTCGATACGCGCGGACTGATCACGCACACCTTTCCGGTCGAACGCGCCGCCGAGGCCTGGGAGCTGATCGAGTCCAAACGCGAACCCGTCCTCGGCGTGGTGCTGGAGTGGAACAACGCGCAACGGTAACATAAT
The DNA here is from genome assembly GCA_966250925.1 of uncultured Opitutus sp. Classification (GTDB taxonomy): domain Bacteria; phylum Verrucomicrobiota; class Verrucomicrobiia; order Opitutales; family Opitutaceae; genus Actomonas. Next base: position 4,153 of record CBINJL010000231.1, read on the forward strand.
CATGGATACAATGCGGCAATTGATCATCACCGCGCCCGGTCGCACGGACTGGCGCGAAGTGCCGATGCCGGTGCCGGGTCCCGGCGAGGTCCTGGTAAGGGTGGCCGGCGTCAGCACGTGTCCGCACTGGGATCTGCACATTCTCGGCGGGGAACCGATGTTTCCCGGCCACGGCCTGGAGTATCCCTATGCGCCCGGAAAACCCGGTCACGAGGCGGTGGGCGAAGTGGTGGCGCGAGGCGAAAGCGTTGATGACTTCGCGGTCGGCCAGGCCGTCGCGGCCTGGGTCGACGGTGGCCCTGATGCGGCGGGCTTTTATGCGCAGTTCACGGTCTTTCCGGCGAAGAAACTGATCGCCGTGCCGGCCGGACGTCCCCCGGCGGAATTCGCGTCGCTCGAACTGGCGATGTGTGTGGAAGTGAGTTTTCAGCAACTCGCGCCGTTTGGCGGCGTGCGTGGCAAACGCGTGGGCGTTGCCGGTCTCGGACCGGCGGGACTGGTTGCGGTGCAACTGGCGCGTTTTCACGGCGCTGCTGCGGTGGTCGGGATCGATCGCGTGGCGGAGCGGCGCGACACGGCGCTGGCGTTGGGCGCGATCGAGGCGATGGATTCCGATCCGCAGGCCTGGCCAGCGGGGCGCAGCGGTCCGCAGGCGCTCGACGTGGCGATTGACTGCACGGGCGTGACGCCGGCGGTGGAGTTTCTGCTCCATCGCACGCGCGTGGCGGTGGCGTTGTTCGGTGTGGTGCGGGGCCAGATCGCCTACGCCGGCGAACTGATGTGGGGCCCGGGTGTTTCCCTGGTCGGCTACGGGGATCACAATCGCGCCGCCGCGGAAACGGCACTGGAGGCGATCGTGGCCGGAGCGCTGCGGCTGGAGACGTTGATTTCGGCGACCCTGCCACTGCGTCACTACGTCGAAGGTGTGGCCATGCTGCGCGAGCAACGGGCGATCAAAGTGCTGTTCGATCCCTGGCTTTGAGGTGGCGGAAGACGCTGTGGAGTTGACCACGAAGGCGTGACGGCAAGCGTAGGCGGGGTGGTGAATCGCGATGCGATACCCGCCACGACCCTTTGCCTGCCATGACCCGTAAGCCGTCCTTCCTGCTCTTTCGTTCGTTCAAATTTACCCTGCTGGGGGCTTTGTTGTGGAGTGGAGGCGCGGGGCTGACTCTCGGCGCCACCGACATCCCGCCGCATCTCGGCCGCAAGGATGACCCCTACTACTCCGACTACCGTCCGCACGGACTGCCTTTTGTAGAAGCCGTGGTCGATCTGCGCGGACTGGCGCCGGCGGGCAATGTCGACAACCTCGTGCCGCGCGGTCTGATCCTGCCGTTGGCGGACGATGTTTTTGTGTGCTTCGACACCGAGCTGCTGCGGGTCGCGGCGATCTGGACCGGCGATTATCTGACCGAAGGCAGCATGGCGGCGCGTTCCTACGGCAAACCCTTGAAAAAGATTCCGGCGGGGCAGGGGCAGTTGTCGCAACCGCTCGGACCGATCGTGGCGGCGACCGGCTTGTATCCAGGTTGGCAGGACAGTGG
>CBINJL010000232.1:0-5695 GCA_966250925.1 uncultured Opitutus sp.
CCCTTTTCTTCGCCCCGTCATGCCTTCGAGTATAGGAAGGCCGTATAGGACCAGCCCCAAAATTAGAAAATTTTCCGCAAGTCGTTGGTGCTCGGGACTGGACTCGAACCAGCACGCCTTACGGCAAGGGCTTCTAAGACCCTCGTGTCTACCATTCCACCACCCGAGCAGGGCGCGAAGGGGCGCACTTTCATGCACTCTCCGCCGCCGAAGCAAGTCCCGTTGCGCGACATGCATTTCGCACTTCTCGCATTTTTCAAGAATTGCATTTAGCCCGAATCGCTCAATTTCAATTCGCATGGATGTTTTTATAATCTATTAATATCCAATATTTAACGTTATCCATTTAGGGAGTGGGCATGCAATTCGCATCGGGCAGGCCACACCATGAAACCTTGTCTGCTTCACCGTTCCGCCGCGGCCTGCCTGCTTCCTCTGCTGGGCCTGGCGACTTCCTCCGCTTCCGCTCAATCCGCCGAAACCGGCGCCGTTTCGCCTGCCGTCGGGGCATCATCCACCCTGCTGGTGACCGACGACGGCGTGCCGACGCTCAAGGCCCGCGAGGCGCGCACCGCCATCCTGTATTGGGAAAACGACTACTTCGGCGGCACCGACGAACACTACACCAACGGCTTCAAATTCGCCTGGCTCACCGGCGACCTCACCGAGTGGGGCCGCGAGGGCTGGCGTCAGACGTTTCTCGAGATGCTGCCATTCGTAAATCGCGAGGGCACCCAGAAGAATCTCGGCATCGCCATCGGCCAGAAAATGTTCACCCCGGCCGACACCGATCGCGTCAATCCCGACCCGACCGACCGGCCCTATGCCGGCTGGTCCTACCTCGAGTTTTCCTTTCTGGCCAAGTCCTCCCGCCAGGCCGACACCATTTCCCTCCAGCTCGGCATCGTCGGTCCCCACAGCTATGCCGGGGATCTGCAGAAGTGGATTCACAAGGTCATCGGCGACGACGAGCCCATGGGGTGGGATTACCAGCTTGAGGATGAGATCGGCGTCAACCTCGCCTGGGAGCGCAAGTGGCGTCTCTACGCCCGCACCATCAGCCGCAGCGAGGGCTGGGAGCCGGCCGGCGCCAAATCCTTTCAGGATCGCGCCTACTGGGGCTTCGACGTCGTGCCGCATCTCGGCGCCGTCGTCGGCAACGTCTACACCTATGCCAATGCCGGTGCGACCGCCCGGCTCGGCTACAACCTGCCCAGCGATTTCGGCGTCAACCTCATGCGCCCCGCCGGCCTGACCAGCGCGCCGATCGACGACCTCGATCCGCGCGTGCGCGGCGGTGACTGGAGCTTCTACGTCTTCGGCGGCGTCGATGGTCGCGCCATCGCCCGCAACATGTTCCTCGACGGCAACACCTTTGAGGATAGCCGCAGCGTGCCGAGCTACCCGTGGGTGGCTGATTTTTCCTACGGGCTCGGCATCGTGCGCGATGACTTCCAGCTGACCTTCACCCGCGTCGTCCGCACCCGCGAATTCGAGACTCAGCCCGAGTCCAACAACGACTTCGGTTCCCTGACCTTTTCCTGGACTTTCTAAACACACGCGCCCCACCGGCCCACGCCATGAACACCTCGCCTTCCCGTGCGTCCGACCGCTCCGGCACCTCTGCCGGCAAAAGCGGTTGGCGTGCGTTCTGGCGTGACCACCGCCGCGCCATTCTGGTGGTGGCGGCGATCGCGATCGGCATCGCCGTGTTCTGGGGCCAGATCGACCTCGAGGCCCTGCACGACTGGGCCGAACACGTCAGCCCGATCTGGTTGTTCGTTGCCCTCGTGCTGCTGCCGCTGACCACGTTTCCGGTCACGCCGCTCAACATCATCGCCGGCATCCGCTTCGGATTCGTCGGCGGTCTGGCCATGGTCGCCGGCGCCATCGTGCTGCAGCATGCCCTGGCCTACTTCACGGCGTGGATTCTGCCGCGGGTGCTCAAGAAACGCCTGGAGCCGCTGCGGGCGAAACTGCCGCGCAACGCCCACGGCGACGCGGTGATTTTCACGTCGCTGCTTCCCGGTGCGCCGTATTGGGCCCAGCTCTACGTGCTGCCGCTGGTGGGGGTGCCGTTCCTGCTCTACATCACCGTCTCCGCGGCCCTGCACACCGTGCGCTCCTGTGTCGCGATTCTGGCCGGTCGCATCACCGAAAATCCGACACCGGGCTGGATCGCCGCGGTCATTATTTACAGCTGCACCCTCGCCACGGCCTGCTTCCTCGCCGGCCGGCGCATGCGGCGCAAATACAGCCACGCCCGGGCCGAACGCGACGATGCGCCGGCCGCCACAACTTCCTCATGAAAGTCTGTTTTTTCACCAACACCTTCCTCCCTCATGTCGGCGGCGTCGCCCGTTCGACGGAAACGCTGCTGGCCGACTTTCGCCGCCTCCGCCATCGCGTGCTGGTCGTCGCGCCCGAGTTTGCCGAAGGCCCGGCGCCGCGTCGGGTCGAGCGTTCGGTCGAGCGGGTGCCGGCGGTGCAGAACTTCAACGGCAGCGACTTCTCCGTCCGCCTGCCGCTCGGCGCCGCGCTCAGTCAACGTCTGGGCGATTTCGAGGCCGACATCCTGCACGCCCACCATCCGTTTCTGCTGGGCGACACGGCGCTGCGCGTCGGCGCGGAACGCGGCGTGCCGGTCGTCTTCACCCACCACACGCTCTACGAACAATACACCCATTACGTGCCGCTGGATTCGCCCACGCTGCGCGACATCGGGATCGATCTGTCGACCCGTTACGCCAATTGCTGCGACGGCGTCATCGCCCCCAGCGAGAGCATTGCCAAACTCATCGCCGATCGCGGCGTCACCGTGCCGATCCGCGTCATCCCGACCGGTGTCGACACCGAAAAACTCGCCTCCGGTCGCCGCGCCCCGTGGCGACGCAAACTCGGCCTCGGCGACGACGACGTGCTCCTCGGTCATGTCGGCCGACTCGCGCCGGAAAAAAACCTGCCCTATCTCGCCGACGCTCTCGCCCGCTGCCTGCGCCGCAACGAAAACGCCCACGTGCTGATCGTCGGCGATGGGCCTTCCCGGCCTGAGATGGAGCGCCTCTTCGCCGATGCCCGCGTGGCCCAGCGCGTGCACTTCGCCGGCCGCCGCACCGGGCGCTCCCTGCTCGACGCCTACGCCGCCATGGATGTGTTTGCCTTCGCTTCTCAGAGCGAGACGCAGGGCATGGTGCTCGCCGAAGCCATGGCCGCCGGCAACACCGTCGTCGCGCTCGATGCCAGCGGCGTGCGCGAGGTCGTGACCGACAAAAAAAACGGCCGCCTGCTGCCGTCCGACGCCTCCGCCGAAACGCTGGCCCGCGCCTTCACCCAGGCCGTGCGCAATCGCGAGCTGCGCGAACGCTGGCGCGCCGCCGCCGTGGAAACCGCCGCCACCTTCGACCGCCGCCGCACCGCCCGCATGGTGTTGGAGTTTTATCAGGAAATGATCGACGCCTACCGCGCCCGTCACGAAGGCGGCCCGCCCGACATCTGGGAACGCATCCTTGATCGCATCGCGGTCGAGACCCGGCTCTTCGCCGACAAAATCGGCGCGACCGTCGGTGCGCTGAGTTCGCATTTTCTCCCCGGACACTCCTCCGCCACCGCGCCGTCCACCGCCTGATCGCCGCCTGATTACCGCCTGTCTCCCGCTGCCGTTTTTCCATGCTTTCCCGACTGCACGTCCGCCTTCGCCGCTGGCGCCGCCGCTGGAGCCGCGCCGAGTGGTTTGTGCGGCGCGGTGACGATGCCGCCCGACACTCCACCGAGCACCACGACCCTGGTATCCTGCTGATCCAGATCGACGGCCTGTCGCGCGCCGAACTGGAACGCGCGATGGCCAAACACCGCCTCCCCTGGCTCCGACGGCTGCTCAAGCGCGAGGGTTATCAATTGCATGATTTCTATTCCGGCCTGCCGTCCAGCACGCCCGCCGTGCAGGGTGAACTGCACTACGGCGTGCGGTGCGCGGTGCCCGCCTTCAGTTTTCTCGACGACCGCACCGGCCGCATCGACATGATGATGCATCCCGAGCCGGCCAAACGCATCGAAGCCGAGCTCGCGGCGCAAAACGAAGGGCTGCTGACCGACGGCAGTTCGTGGTCCAACATCTACACCGGCGGCGCCGGGCAAAAGGAAAGTCACTTCTGCGGCGCGAGCCTCGGTTTCGGCGACATCTGGCGCACGGGCAAACTCCGCCATCTCGCCGGGCTCGCCTGCCTGCATCTCGCGTCCTTCGCCCGCATGATCGCCCTGCTGCCGGTCGAATTCGTGCTGGCGATCAGCGACGCCGTGCGTGGCGTGCTGGCACGTCGCCAGCCGTGGCAGCGCGAATTCATTTTCGTCTTCGCCCGCGCGCTCGTGTGCATCGGCCTGCGCGAATTGATCACCATCGGCGCCAAGGTCGATCTCGCCCGCGGCCGCTCGATCATCCACGTCAACTTCCTCGGCTACGACGAACAATCGCATCGCCGCGGCCCGTCGTCGGCCTTTGCCCATTGGACGCTCAAAGGCATCGACCGCGCCATCGGGCGCCTGCATCGCGCCGCCCGCCGCGCCCAGAGTCGCGATTACGATGTGTGGATTTTTTCCGATCATGGGCAGATCCGTTCGAGCCCGTTCAGCCGCCATGTCGACGGCGGCCTTGAGGGCCTCGCGCGTCGGCTGCTGCTCGAACAAAAGCTCATCGAAGAAGGCGACGGCGAAATCCCCGTCTGGCGCTCGCAATCGAAGTCCTCCGCCGCCGGCTGGCTGGGCGGACCGCGCCGGGCCGTCCGCATGCGCCGCGCGCAGCTCCAATCCGAACTCTCGCAATACGAACGCGAGGTCGTCGCCGTCGCCTCGATGGGACCGGTGGGCCATCTCTACTTTGCCTGCGAACTTTCCGCGGATGCGCTCCGACTCCTCGCCGCCGGCCTGGTGCGACACGGCGTGCCCGGCGTGCTCATCCCCGAACCCGAGGGTCGCGCGCTTTGGCTCACCGCCCACGGCGAATATCAACTGCCCGATCACCACGACATGCTGCCGCACGTGGAGGGGCTTCGCCCCCTGATCGCGCAGGATCTTGCCACCCTCGCCCACCAGCCGCACTCGGGTCACCTGATCGCGCTCGGGTGGAGCCCGCAATGCGGCCAGGCGATCACGTTTGCCGATGAAAATGGCTCTCACGCCGGTTGCTCGCCCGAGGAAACCGGCGCGTTCCTGATGTTGCCCGGCCAGGAACGTCCGCTGGTTTCGGACAGGCCTATGCGGCCGGCCGAGCTGCGTCAACTGGCGCGCGCCCACCTCGGCCGCATCGATGCCCCGCAACGGCGTCCGCAGCCGCCCGCGCGTATCCAACATGAAACTACGCCAACGGGACGCACGCTGCGCATCGTGACCTACAACGTCCACGCCTGCATCGGTCTCGACGGCCGCTGCTCGCCAGCCCGCATCGCCCGCGTGCTGGCGCGCTACGATGCCGATGTCATCGTGCTTCAGGAACTCGACTGCAAACGCAGCCGCACCCGCGGTGAAAACCAGTTGGACGAAATCGCGGCCCAACTCGGAATGAAGCCGGTGTGGTGTCAGGCGGTGGATTGCGGCGAAGGCGCCGGCTACGGCCATGGATTGTTGTCACGCCTGCCGGTGACGGCGGTGCGATCGCAGGCCTTGCCCGGACCGGAACGCTACGAACGCCGGGCCGCGCTCCACG
>CBINJL010000233.1:0-5644 GCA_966250925.1 uncultured Opitutus sp.
AAGCCACCGCCGATCGCCCGGCGGACGTCTTCGTAGGTGGGCGCCGGATACCCGAGCTGCGGCAGGGTGTGCACATAACAGCGGTGAATCGCCGGCAGGTGCTCGATCAACGTGCCATCGAGGTCGAAGAGAACGGTGCGAAATCGCATAGACCCGACCAACGTCGCCCGGCCCGCCCCACGCGCGCAAGCCCTTTGCCGCAGCACCAGGCCCGCCGATCGCGTTGCCGCTTTTCCCGCTTTCGCTCTTCACCCCGCGTCGCTCGCCCGTTTTGCTCGCGTTCCCATGCCCGAGTCCGCCGCTCCTGCCGACCGACGCGCCTCCGCCGGCCTCGCCGCGACGGAATCCGGGCTGCGTATCTCGCTCGCGGGAAACTGGCGCATCACCGCCTCGCCGCCGCGCTGGGCGCAACTCGTCGCCAAGGAAACTCCCCGCCCCGTGACGTTTGTCACCGACGATCTCGGCTCTTGGGACAGTTCGCTGGTGCTCTTCGTCTCGGCCGCCGTCGACTGGTGCTGCACGCATGACGTGCCGTGCGATCGCACCGCGCTGCCGACGGCGGTGCAGGAGTTGGCCGGACAATGCGAAGACCGCACCGTGCAGCCGCTGCCGGCGGATCGGCCGACTGATTTTCTCACCCTCATCGGCGTCGCCACTTTCGATCTCTGGCGCAAGACCAAGGACTACGCCCGCTTCGTCGGCGAATGTGTGATCAGCAGCCTCTACCTCGTCCGCCACCCGCATAAGTTTCGTTGGGGCGACTGCATCACCGAAATGCAACGCTGCGGCGCGATGGCGCTGCCCATCACCGGCCTGATCGCGTTTCTGGTCGGCGTCATCATGGCGTATTCGGGCGCGCTCATCCTGCGGCAATTCGGCGGCGACATCTGGGTGGCCGATCTGGTCGGCATCACCATGTGCCGCGAAATGGGCGCGATGATGACCGCCATCGTGCTGGCCGGCCGCACCGGCGCCTCGTTTGCCGCCGAGATCGGCAACATGCGCGCCAACGAGGAAGTCGACGCGCTGGTGACGCTCGGCATCCGGCCAGTGGATTTTCTCGTCATCCCGCGCCTGCTCGCGCTCGGCCTCATGATGCCGTTGCTCACGCTCTACGCCAACGCCCTCGGCATCTTTGGCGGCATGATGATTGCGTGGACCCTGCTCGACATCCCACCGCCGGCTTTCTGGGTCGAGATGCTCACCATCGTCGACACGTCGGATCTCATGACGGGCCTCATCAAGGCGACGACGTTTGGCGCCATCATCGGACTCGCCGGTTGCCTGCGCGGCCTGCAGGCCACACGCAGCGCTTCGGGCGTCGGTCAGGCCACGACCTCGGCCGTCGTCACCGCCATCCTGCTCATCATTCTGGCCGACGCGCTCTACGCGGTGGTCTTCAATATCCTCGGCTGGTGAACGCGACTGCTCCGGCAATGCTTCCCGAGTCCGCCACGGTCCCCGCCATTGTGGCCGAGGATCTCGCCATCGGTTACGACGGCGTGCCGTTGATGGAGCACCTCGATTTTCGCATCGCGGCCGGCGAGATCTTCTTCGTCATCGGCGGCTCCGGCTGCGGCAAGAGCACGCTGCTGCGCCACCTCATCGGGCTCCAGCCACCGATCGCCGGCGACGTGCGCATCTTCGGCGAATCCTTTGCCCACGCCGGCGCGCAGCGTCGACGGGAGTTCCTGCGCAACTTCGGCGTGCTTTATCAGGGCAGCGCGCTGTGGTCGTCGCTCACTCTCAGCGAAAACATCATGCTGCCGCTGGAGGAATACACCGATCTCGATCGTCGCGAGCGGCAGGAAATCGCGCGCCTCAAACTGACCCAGGTCGGCCTCGCCGGCTACGCCGACTATTATCCGTCCGAAATCAGCGGCGGCATGAAAAAACGCGCCGGCTTCGCCCGCGCCCTCGCGCTCGATCCGCGCATCGTCTTCTTCGACGAACCCTCGGCCGGACTCGATCCCATCACGTCGCGCGAACTGGATGAACTCATTCTCCACACCCGCGACATCCAGGGCACGACCTGCGTGATCGTTTCGCACGAACTCGCCTCGATCTTCGCCATCGCCGACCGCGTCATCCTGCTCGACAAGGCCGCCCGCGGCATCATCGCCACCGGTCCGCCCCGCGACCTCGCCCGCCACAGCGACGATCCGCGCGTGCAGACCTTCCTCCACCGCGGCGATCGCATCGACTGAAGCCAATGCCCGCCCGCGCTTGACCCGGCCCGCTCCGGTAACATGTTACCCGCCATGGATGCCTCGTCATCGCGCACTCCGGATGCTTCCCGCAAGATGCAGACCTATCGCGAAAAGCTGCGCCGCCAGGGGCTTCGCCCCGTGCAGGTCTGGGTTCCCGACGCCCAGCGTCCCGCCTTCAAACGCAAACTGGCCAAACAGGTCGCAGCCCTGTCCACCCGGCGCGAGACGGATGCGCTCAAGTTCATCGAACAGGTGTTCGACGACTCGTGAAACGCGGCAACATCGTGCGCGTGGCGGCACCGGGAGACTTCGGCAAACCGCGCCCGGCGGTGGTGATTCAGTCCGATGCGCTTACCGATGCCGGCTTGGGCAGCGTGATTGTCTGCCTCATCACTTCGCAACTCACCGAGGCTCCGCTGTTTCGTCTCCGCCTGCCGCCGTCGCCGGAAAACGGCCTGAAAAAGACCTCCGAAATCATGACCGACAAAATCGTCGCCGTGGCCCGCGAACGCATCGACGGCGTCATCGGCCAGCTCGACGCCTCCGCCCTGCTGCAGCTCAACCGAACGCTCGCGTTTGTGATTGGCCTGGGCTGAAACTTTCCTCCACCGCGGCGATGGCATCGACTTGATTTTTGGCCGACCGTTTCCGCCTCGCCACTCACCGCTCGCTCCGCACTACTTTTTTGATGAAGACCAAGGTCAGCCCCACCGTCGTCGGCTTTTTTGTCCTCGGCGCCCTGCTGCTCGGCATGGTCCTGCTGTTCTCCTTCGGCAGTCTGAGTTTCCTGCGCAAGCCGCAGCGGTTCATGGTTTACTTTGATGAATCGGTTTCCGGGCTCGACGAGGGGTCGCCGGTCAAGTTGCGCGGCGTGCGCATCGGCCGCGTTTCGCAGGTCAGCCTGACCTTCGATCAGGCCACCCAAAACTCCGTCGTCGCCGTTCTCTGCGAACTTAATCGCCCGGTGCTCAACACACCGCAGGGCGAACCGGTCGACATCGCCGACCGCGCCGAAATCGAGGCGTTGATCGACTCCGGCCTGCGCGCCCAACTCGGTGTGCTCGGTCTCGCCACCGGTCTCCTCTACGTCGAACTCGATTTCAAAAACCCCGCCGATTATCCCGCACCGGTGCGCGATCTCCTGCCGGTTGATTATGCCGTCGTGCCCGCGGTGCCCTCGGCCATTTCCGAATTCCAGGCCTCGTTCAGCGAGATTCTGGCCAACGTGAAGGACATCGATTTCCGCGCCCTCGCCGGCGAACTTCACGGACTGCTGGCCGATACGCGCAAACAGATCAACGGACTCGACCTCGCCACGCTCAACCGCGAATGGACCGCCACCGCGCAGTCCGTGCGCACCGTGGTCGAAAACCCCCACCTCGCCTCGGCCTTCGAAAATCTCGACGGCTCGCTCGTCGACCTGCGCACGACACTCAAACGGATCAACGACGGCATCGAGCCCGCCACCGGCGAGCTTACCTCCACCCTCGCCCAGGCCCGCAGCAGTCTCGCCGCCATCGACGAGGTCGCCGCCACCGCCTCGCAATTCATCTCCGCCCAAAGCGGACTCAGCGCCGAGGCCACCGTCGCCCTGCGCCAACTCGGCGAGGCCAGCCGTGCCATCGCCCGCCTGGCTGACTTCCTCGAACGTAATCCCAACGCCCTGCTCTCCGGTCGCCAAACGGCACCGTGACGCGCCGCCCTGCCCCTTTCGATTTTCGCGCCATGACCCGCTCCACCTTTCGCCTTTTGCCCGCGTTCGGCGCTCTACTTTCCCTCCTTGGGTTGAGCGCCTGTTCGGTGTTGCCCGAGCCGACGACCGACCCGACGCGTTTTTTTGTTTTGGAAAACTCAGCCGCCGGCGGAGACGCAGCCGCGCCTGCCACGAGCAACGTCATCGTCGGCCTGCTGCCGATCGAAGTCCCGGCCTACCTGCTCGATCATCGCGCTCTGGCGTTCAAAACCGCGGACAACGAAATCCGATTCCGCGACTTCGATCGCTGGGCCGAGCCGCTCGACGAAGGCATTGCCCGACTGCTGCGCGACGGGCTCGAACACGAAGCCGGCATCGGACGCGTGCTCGTGCCGCCGTTTCCGCTGCAACCAGCGCGCACCTTCGATCTGCAGGTTCGCGTCCTCGAATGCACCGCCGTGATCGACGGCAACGTGCGCTTCATCCTCAGCTACCAACTGGTCGCGCCCGACGGCAAACTGCACCGCCAGGGCGTCTACTCCTCGACTGATCTCGCCTGGAACGGCGAAAGCGCGGATCTCGCCCGCCAGCTCAGCGCAGCCGTGGTGGCCGCCGCCCGCACCATCGCCAGCGAAGTGTGAGCGTCGGGACGAACCGGGCGCTACGGTTATAATCGGCCCGGGGCTTGTGTCGCCTCCGGAAGCCTTCATGGTGTGGGACGCTGGCCGGCCAACCTAGCATCGTTTCCCCCTGCTCCACCGCGCGTCATGAGTTACACGCTATCCGTGGATAGTTCCCACACGTTCCTGCGCATGGCCACCGCCGGCGATCTCTCCGCCGCGGAGTTTCTGACCATGATCACCGAAGCGGCCGCGGTCTGTGCCACCGAAAAACTGCGCGCAGTGCTGGCTGATCATACCCACGCTTCCGTGCGGCATTTCACCACCGCCGATGTGCAGAGCGTGGCCCACAGTTGCATCCGCTTCAACGCGCCCTTGCGCGGCGGCCGACTCGCGGTCGTGTTGCCCGGCCCGGCCGACTATGGTTTGGGGCGCATGTGGCAGGCCTACGCCGATCCCGAACTCACCTACGCCACGCAGGTGTTTCATCGCACGCAGGACGCGCTCGACTGGCTTGCGGAAGAGTGAACACCGCCCGCGACGTTCGCGCGGCAATTTGCCCGATTCGCTAAGAACACTGCGCGGCATCCGTTGTCCCTGTTCCGAACGCCCAATTCAAAACCCATGCACCGTCCGCTCTTTTCCCTTCGGCGTCGCGCGTCACTTCTCGGCCTGTGCGCCGTCGCCGCCGCCCTCCCGCTCACCATCGCCGCCGCCACCGAATCCAAAGTCGTCGCGGTCACGGTTTATCCGGATCGCGCGCTGGTCGAACGCACCGCCGCCATTGATCTCACCAGCGGCGAAACCCGCGTCGTGTTGTCCGGTCTGCCGGCCAATCTCTGGGATCAGTCGCTGCAGGTTCGCGGCCACGGTCCCGACGGCACCCACATCGTCGATGTGCAATCGCGCAACGTCTTCGTCGAATCCACGCCCACGCCCGAAATCCAGCGTCTCGAAGACGCGTTGAAATCATTGCGTTCCGAACAGCAGACCCTGACCGATGACCGCACCGCGCTCGACCGCGAGCGCGGTGTGCTCGCGCAGATCGTCAACGCCGCCACCACATTGCCGACCGAAGGCAGCGCCCCGACGACTCCCCTGGTCGACGATCCCACGCATCC
>CBINJL010000234.1:0-5642 GCA_966250925.1 uncultured Opitutus sp.
CGGCCGCAGGTTCGGCCCGGGCAAAACAGGTCGGCAACTGGATCATCAACGATCTGCTGCGCGAACTCGGCGCCGCCGGCCAGACGCTGGCCGAGACCAAGGTCACGCCGGCGCATCTCGCCGACATCGTGAATCTCGTCGAAACCGGCACGATCAACAGTAACATTGCCCGCGAAGTGTTCGCGGAAACGTTTGCCACCGGCGACGCGCCGTCCGCCGTGGTCGAGCGCAAGGGACTCAAGGTTGAAACCGACAGCGGTGAACTCGAGCAATGGTGCCGCGACGCCATCGCCGGCAACGACAAGGCCCGCGAACAATTTCTCGGCGGCAAGGACGGCGCCATCAACGCGCTCAAGGGCCCGGTGATGAAAGCCTCACGCGGTCAGGCGAATCCCAAACTGGTCGACGAAACCTTGCGCCGCCTGCTGGCGAACTGGTCGGGCTGAGTTTTCCCGGCGCGTTTCGGGTTTTACCGGCTTCGATCAGCAAAAGCGCGGCGCGGTCTTTACGCCTGCGCCGCGGACCGTTTCATTCGCCAGCCATGCGAAGGGCCTTGTTGCGATCATGGTGGCTGTTGACTGTTTTTGTCGGAACGACTTCGTGGAGCGGCGCGCACTTGCCGTCCGGGGCGCGCGCCGGCGGATGGGCCCACGAGGCCAGCGATCTGAAGCCCGATACGCGCGTGACCTGGGGGAAGCTGGACAACGGATTTCGTTACGCGCTGCGGCCGCACGGCGCGGTGCCAGGCGCGGCCACGCTGCAATTGCTGGTCCTGGCCGGTTCGCTCGATGAGCGTGAAGACGAGCGTGGCTTGGCGCACTTCATGGAGCACCTGTGTTTCCGCGGGACTGAAAATTTTTCCGAAGCCGAGATGGTGCGCTTTTTTCAAGAGCTCGGCATGGCCTACGGCAGCGACGTCAACGCCATCACGACCTTCGATCACACCGCCTATTCGCTCGATCTGCGCGATGCATCACCACAGCTGCTTGATCGCGGCCTGCAGCTGTTTTCGGACTTCGCCCATCGAGCAAAGCTCGACGACGCTGCGATTGAAAATGAGCGCGGTGTGATTCTGAGCGAATTGCGTGGCCGGGACAGTGTGGTGGCACGCGGACAGGAAGCGGCGATGCAGACGCAATTTGCCGGACTGCGTTTTCCGCGACGCACGCCGGGTGGCGGCGCCGACAGTGTGCGCGCGTTGCAACCGGCGCAGTTTCGCGAGTTTTACCGGCGTTATTATCGTCCCGATCTGATGGTGCTGGTGGCGGCGGGCGATTTCGATCCGGTGGCGCTGGCGAAATCGATCACAGAAAACTTCGGCTCGATTCCGCGGCCGGCCGCTCCGATTCCCGATCGCGATCTCGGCACGCTGCGTCTGGATCGAGGCGTGCGCGCCGACTCCTTTCGCATCAGCGATGTCGGTTACGTGCGCGCGACCGTCACGTCCGCTCAACCGCAACTGCCGCCGCCGCAGTCACGAGCGGGACGCATCGCGGTGCAGCAGGCGAATTTCGTGCAGGCGTTGCTCAGCCAGCGACTGGAGCAGGGGCTGCTGCCCACACCAGGAGGTGGGGCGGTGTTTGAGCAGATTCTGGGTAATCAGGCGGCGGTGGCCTATGTGATGTCGGACGCGCAAAGCTGGAGCACACACGTCGGCGCGCTCGATCAGATGCTGCGCGCCACGCAGCGCGATGGATTTGAAGCCAACGAAGTGGAGATCTTGCGCGAGCGGCAGTTGCGCATGGCGACACTGATGTCGGAACTCCTTGCGCAGGCCGACCCGCATCAGGTCAGTCAGGGGCTGCTCGATTCGATCGTGGCGCACGAAGTTTACGTCGGACCGGAGGTCGAGTTTGCCTGGATGACGGATTGGCTGCGCGGCGTTTCGCGGGAGCAACTGGGCGAAGTTTACCGGCGTATTTGGAATCTGGATATGCTTTCAGTGCATCTGGCGGGCGACCTGCCGCGGGAGTTCAAGACCGCGGAGATCGGGGAGGCGCTGGCGCGCGAACGCCGCACCGACGCGCGCGAAGTGCGGCCGGGACTGCGCAAGGAGCACAACTTCACGCTGCACGACTGGGGCGCGCCGAGCCAATCGACGCTCGTGCGGGAGCTGCCCGAAATTGGCGCGAAGCTCTACAAGTTCGGCAACAATGTGCGGCTCAATATCGTGTCGACGCCATTCGAGCCCGGCATCGTGCACGCGACGGTGCGCGTCGGATCGGGGTTGCTCGACATGCCGGGCAACGAGCCGGCGTTGAAGGAGTTCGGCCTGCAGACGCTGTTTGCCAGCGGCACCACGCACTATCGTGCGGAGGAGCTGCGCCAGATCATCGGGGACCAGTTTCTGAACTTTGATTTCGACGTGGCGGATTACGACGCCTTTGCGTTTCGCGGCACGACCCGACGCGAGGAGTTGAGTTCGTTTCTCGGTCTGGTGACGGAGTTTTTGTATCGGCCAAAATTCGGCACCTACGTGCATCGCAATGAAAAACGGAAGGCTGCGATGTCCCGCGCGTCGAACAGCATGGGCATGCAGGAAGGCATGCGGGAGTTGACCGACTACCTGTTCGAAGGCGACGCGCGTTTCACTTGGGGCACGGTGGTGGATTACCTCGGACTGAGTTCGGTGGATGTGCGGCGCTGGTTGGGCGAGCCGCTGAGTTCCGGTTACGTTGAAGTCACCATCGTCGGGGACGTGACGGTGGAGTCGGCGGTGGCCTCGGTGCAGCGCACGCTCGGTTCGCTCGACGAACGCGCCGACGTCAAGAAACCGCGCATCACCCCCAAGCCGGTGGCCTTGAGCGCGCGGCCGGGTTACAAGCGGATCGAGTTTGTCGGCGAGCGTCATCTGGCCGCGGTGGTTGGGGTCTGGCCGGTGACCGAGACCCTCACCACGCGGGATCGAGCGGCGCTTTATCTGCTGTCGCAGATTCTCGAACTCCATGTGCGCGAAGAGGTGCGCAACAAGCTCGGTCTGGCCTATTCCCCGACAGCGAGTTTTGAAAACTACAACGGGTTTCAGGGGTTCGCGTTACTGCGGGCGATGATCGATTGCGCGGCAGACGAAACGGCACGAGTTGCGCGATCGATTGAAGATCTCGCCTACACCCTGTCGCGCGAAGGAGTCGAGGAGGGCGAGTTCGTCGGTGCCCGCGGAATTCTGGCCAGCCGTCTGCGTCGCGCCTGGCTGGAGAATGGGTTTTTGATGAATCAACTGAGCCGGGCGCAGGAGCGGCCCGAAACTATGGAAGAATTGCTGGCGCTCAAAGCCGGATTGGTCGACGAAATCGGTCGCGACGAAGTGGATACCTGGGCGAAAAAGGTGCTGACGCGGCGCAACTGCCGCACGGCAGCGATCGTGCCGAAACAGTTTGTGGGCATTTTCCAGACGGATGGCTGAGCAGGGGAGGGCGCCGGAGGAACGGCCCCTTCGATCTGTTCCTCAGCTGACAAATGCAGCAAAAAAAAAGACCGCAGCGAGTGCTGCGGTCTTTGATCTTGGGAAAACGGAATGCGGGCGATCGATCAGCGGATCTCGGCCATGACGGCGCCGTTTTGCACCCGATCGATCGGGTGTTTGGGCGCGCGGCCGAAGAACTCCACCATGTGCGACACGTTGGTGTGACCGCGAGCGACGAGCTTCTTCTCAATGGCCTGCAGTGCTTCGCTCAATTCGATGGCGAGGTCAGGATCAAGTTCGCTGACGGAATTGGACGTCTTGTCCACCACATGGTAGGCCGGCGCGTCGTCGAGCGCGATTTGATAGAGGCTGGTGCCGTTGTGGAAGAAGCAGCGGCGCACAAGGCCGAGCTCTTCGAAGGCCGCCAAGCAGCGATAAACCGTCACGAGATCGCACGCCGTGTTGGCGAGTTCCGCGTGAATTTGCTCAATGCTGGCCGGCAACGAGCGCTTGATAAGAGCTTCCAGAATCGCGATCCGAGGCTGGGTGATGCGCAGGCCTGCCGCTTTCAAGCGATTGCAGGCAACTTGCAGCGCCGCGCCAGCTGGCGTCTCCGAGTCGCGAACGGGAAGAGGGTGATTGGTTTGAGTCGAGGATATCATCTTCTTCTAGCGTTGTTGTCAGACAGTTACAGTTAGGTAACGCAAAATGTAAACAATGCAAAGGTGTTTACGTTGAATTTACAAATACAAGCGTTCCAGCCGAGTCCAACAGCGTTTCTCATGACGTCTCGCGGTGCTGCGAGGTTGCGGCAGCGCCAGAATTTTTGCAGATTGTGCCTTTGATTGACGATTTATGCAGGATTTGGACTTCAACGAAGTGGTGGCACTGATTTGCAAAGAGGACGTGCGGTTTCACCGCAACGCCTACACGTTTGTGAGACAGGGACTCGATTTCACGGTCAAGGAGCTCAAAAAGAGTGACAGCCGTCGGGCGGGGCGGTCTCTGCATGTGACCGGGGAAGAACTCCTCATGGGGCTGCGGGCGTATGCGTTGGACCAATACGGACCGATGGCGCGCACAGTTTTGCAGGAGTGGGGGGTCGGGCGCTGCAGCCATTTCGGCGACATCGTATTCAATCTCATCGAATACAATGTGTTCAGCAAAACGGACCAGGATCGGCGCGAGGATTTTTCGGAGGTTTATACCTTTGAGGAGGCCTTCGACACGCCGTTTTTGCCCAAGACTCCGCGTCAGGCGCGGCCGGTGTGATCGCCGTCGCATCGTTGCGTTGCCGCCGCGGGATCGCGCTTCGTCCGTTTAACACCCGGGGCGGTGCGACGGCTCGCCCTCGGTCGATTTCTGTTTTCCCATTTTTACTTTCTCCATGCCCGTATCCGCCACTGCCGATTTTCAACTGCTGCAAAAACTCTGGGCCGACGCCCCATCCCGTCGGGTGTTGCCCAATGGCCTGACCGTCATCCAGCAGCCCGATGCGGCGTCGGCGGTCGCTTCGGTGCAGGTTTGGATTAAAACCGGCAGCATCCATGAGAGCGACCAGCTCGGCGCCGGCCTGTCGCATTATTTAGAGCACTTGTTGTTCAAGGGCACGACGCGGCGTGCGGGCCGCGAGATTTCCGCGGAGGTGCAGGCGCACGGTGGCTACATCAATGCCTACACGTCCTTCGAGCGCACGGTCTATTACATCGACATCCCGGCCGAGCATGCGCCCGTCGCGGTGGATGTGCTCGGCGACGCGGTGCTGCACTCGACGCTGCCGGCGGACGAGGTGGAGCGCGAAAAACAGGTCATCCTGCGCGAGATCGACATGGGATTGGACGATCCCGACCACCGCCTGTGGCAGACGCTTTTCGAAACGGCGTTCCTCCAGCACCCGTTTCGCGAGCCGATCATCGGGCATCGCGACGTCTTCGCGGCGGTCGATCGCGAGGCCCTGCTGCGTTACTATCGCGAGCGTTATGTGCCCAACAACATCGTGCTGGTGGTCACGGGCGGATTCGATGTCGCGGCGGTGAATGCGGCCATCGACACGCATTTCGCGGCTGCGCCGCGCTCGCGGCTGGCACCGGTTTTTCTGCCCGACGAACCGCCGGCCCTGACCTCGCGCACTCAGCATGTGGAAGACGACGTCGAGATCGTGCGCGGAGCCGTGGCCTGGGGCATTCCCGGGCTGACGCATCCCGACGCCGCCGCGCTCGATGTGCTCGCGCTCGTGCTC
>CBINJL010000235.1:0-5633 GCA_966250925.1 uncultured Opitutus sp.
CAGGTCGACGTGGCCCGCACCAGCCTGGCCCTGGCCGACGACGAGTTGAATCTGGCGCAAATCCGCTTCGAACAAGGGGCGGCCGACAACCGCGAAATCATCGAGGCGCAGAATCGTTTCGCGGTGGCGAGCGACAATCTGCTCGAAGCGACCTACCAATACAATCTGGGCCGGGTGGAACTCGCGCGGGTGGTTGGCGACGTGCGCACGATCCTTGAGTAATCGCCGCACGTCTCCAATACGTGCCGCCATGGTGGAACGATTGATCCTGGCCTCGGCTTCGCCGCGACGGCGCGATTTACTGGCGTCGCTGGGCGCGGTCTTCGACGTGATTCCGGCCGAGGTGACCGAGTTCGAAGATCCGGCGATGGACCCGGAGGAAATGGTTTCGCGCAACGCCGCGCTCAAGGCCGAGTGGGTTTCCGCGCGTCATCCCGATGCCTGGGTGCTGGGCGCCGACACCACGGTTTACATCGACGGGCACGCGCTGAACAAACCCGCCGATGCGGCCGAGGCCCGCAGCATGTTGCGGCGTTTGAGCGGCCGCACCCACACGGTGTTCACCGGACTGATTCTGCTGCATGGGAATCGTAACCAGCGCATCGAGCGTGGCGTCGCCAGTCATGTGACCTTTCTCGAATTGGACGACGCCATCATCGAAAATTACCTGCAACACGTGCATACGCTCGACAAGGCAGGCGGTTACGCGATCCAGCAGCACAGCGACTGGATTGTCGCGCGTCACGAAGGCTCATTCAGCAACATCATCGGTCTGCCATTGACCGCCACGAAACAAATTTTGACGGAGCTGGGTCTGTTGGCCTGATTTGAGCCTCCGCCACATGCCGTCCGCCGTTCCGCCTCCTTCCCGTTCTTCTGATCGCCGCCGGCGCCGTATGCCGGCGGGCTGGGTGCGCGGACCGCGGCGCAACACCTCGCTCAAGGCCGGCATCATCGGCACGATTCTGGTGCATCTGCTGCTGCTGTGGCTCGCCCCGCGGATCGAGAAACACTTCATGGCCGCGCCGACCGGACTCGCTTCCGCCCGCACGGAGGAGGATTTCGCGCAACAGTTCGACATTTCGATCGTGCCCGAGGAAGTGCCGCCGACCGAGTTTGTGCAGGCCAATCCCGATGCGCCGGACAACGTGCCGGACGAGACCGACAATTTTTCCGATCGCAACCAGCAGCTCGCGCAGGAAGAGGCGGCCGAGGAAATCGGCGACATGCCGTCGACGGAAGGCGAGGACGACGTCGAGTCGACCGCCATCGTGACCGGAACGGGCGAGGAACCGACGCCGCCGACGCCGGCGCAACCGCCCGCACCGGAAGCGTTGGAACAGACCGAGGCGACCGAGGAACAGGAAATGCCCGCGCTCGCGCAGGACCCGCTCAGCGGCACCGAAGACATTCGCGGCGAAAACGAAAACGGTTACGGCACCAACGTGGTGAAGTTGCCGGAAAATCCGCAGGCCGATGTCGACGAATCCGTCGAGGGCATCACCGATCCTGAACAGGCCACGACGGAAGGCCGCGGACTCTATTACCGGCCCGATCCGAGCCGCCCGTCGCAACGGCCCACGCTCGCCACGTCGCAGGTGCAGCCGGCCGTCTTCGCCAATCGCGTCGCCGGCACTGAAAATATCGGCATCGTGGCGCACAACGCCCTGCGCACGACTTTCGGCGAATACTTCAACCGCATGCTCGGTGTGATTGGTCAGGGCTGGCGCTATGACATCCGCGCCAAGATTGAGCGTCGTCTCGGTTTCCCGCTCGACGGCAGCCGCGTGGTGGTGTCGTTCACGCTGCACCAGAACGGCACCATCACCATCGACAACGTCGACGGTAACGCCGGGCCGCTGTGGGACGGCGTCGCGGTCGAAGCGATCGCCGCACCGGCGCGACTGGCCGACGGCTACGGTGAATGGCCCGACGACATGCGCACGGTGCTGGGCGAAAGCACACCGATACGGCTCACTTTTTATTATCGCTGAGATGGCGGAAACGTCGGCCAGTTTTTCCGCTCGCGCGCCGCTCGGGCGGGGCGTCGAAGTGATCGCGAGTGATCCCGCGGGTTTGGTCGCGTTGGCCAAACCGGCGGGCACGTTGTCGCATCCCAATCATTCCGGCGAAGAAAGCCGCGCGCTGCTCAACGCGTCCTACGCACTCGACGGCGAATGTTACCGTTGGACCGATCCGACCGGCATCGAGACCACGGCCTGGTTGCTCAATCGCCTGGATTCCGCGACGTCGGGCGTGGTGTTGCTGGCCACGGAGGACGCGTTGGCGAAACACATCCGCGTGCTCTTCAAAACCAAACGCATCACCAAGATCTACGCAGCGCTGGTATTCGGTCGGCCGCTCGCGCGCCGCGAAATCTGGCGCGATCGGCTGGCGGTGCAGAAACAAGGCGGTCGCATTCGCACCAGTGGGCAGGGCAACATCCCGTCCGAAGCGGAAATGGTCTGGGCCGACACGCATCCGCATGCGACGCCGCCGCTGAGTTTGATCCAACTCGAACCGAAGACCGGCCGCAGTCATCAGCTTCGGGTGCAGTGCGCGAAACGAAATCTACCGATCGTGGGCGATGCGACCTACGGCGACTTCCGGCTCAATCGTGAGTTTGCCAAACGCACCGGCGAGAAGCGCCTGTTTCTGCATTCGTTTCGCACTGCGTTCGATTTCGAATGGCAGGGCCGCAAACGCGCCTTTCGGGCCGAAGCGCCATTGCCGGCCGAGTTCAAAGCCGCGTTGCGTTGACCGTCGTCGTTGACATCTCCGCCGCCGCCGCGCACAACACCGCCTTCATGAATCGTTTCGGCTTCGCGTATTTTGGCAGCTTTTGGTTTGGCTACGGCCACACCTCCTGAGCGGCTGCGCGAAGACGTTTAACCTCCTTTTAAACCCTCCGCCGTTTTTGAAGCCGCCTCTCCCGGGCGGCTTTTCTGTTTCCGCTTCCTGCCATGATCCTGCCTAAGTCTCCTCGTCTCAATTCCGCCCAAGTCGCCGAACTCACCGGTATCGTGGCCGAATACGGCTGCCGCCTGCAGCCGATCATCGGCGCCGTGCGCACCATCTACGCCATCCTCGGCGACGAGCGCGATGAGTTGATGATCAATCGCATCGAAGGCCTCGACTACGTGGAGCGCGTCGATCGCATTCAGTCGCCGTTCAAACTGATGGACCGGCGCTCCGATCTGGCCTCGCACGAAGTGCGCATCGGCGGTGTGACGCTCGGTCGCGAGCTGCTGGTGATCGCGGGTCACTGCACGATTGATCCGACGCAACCGGAACTGTTCTATGAGTCGGCCGAGGCGGTGAAGGCGGCGGGCGCGCAGGTGCTGCGTGGCGGCGTGTGGAAACCGCGAACGAATCCGTATTCATTTCAAGGCGACACCAAGTCGCTCGATATCCTGATGGAGGCGTCGCGCCGGACGGGATTGCCGGTTGATGCCGAAGTGATGGACGAGGAGCACCTGCGCATGGCGCTCGATGCCGGCGTGCACATGCTCCAGATCGGCGCGCGCAACGCACTCAACTATTCGCTGCTGCGCGCCATCGGCCGCGCCATCGCGGAGAAAGACACGGTGGTGCTGCTCAAACGCAGCCTGCACATGGGCCCGATCAACGAGTTCATCGCCGCGGCTGAATACATCGTGAGTTTCGGCAATCCCAACGTCCTGCTTTGCCCGCGCGGCACCGCGCCGGGACTCGACGGTTATCGCAATCATCCCGACGAGAGCATCACGCCGCTGCTGAAGGAAAAGAGCTGGGCGCCGGTCGTGGTCGATCCGTCGCACTCCGTCGGCAAGGCCGCCTATGTGCCGGCCTGTGCGCTGGCCGCGGTGGCCTACGGGGCGGACGGTCTTTGCATCGAGGCGCACGTCGATCCGGCCAAAGGCATGGGCGACGATCCGAAGCAGGCGCTCAATCCCAAGCAACTCGCCGAAACCATTCGCCAGGCCCGTGCCCTCTGGGATCTGCGCCGGTTACAGCCGGCCGCGCTGGCCTGACTAAGTTTTAGCCGGCATCACGATGTAGCGCGGTGCTTCAGCCCGCGCTTTTCCGCCTCTCCGCCGCGCGGTGATGGTTACAGCATCACCGCCTCGGCCACGATTTCATAGGAACGCTCGCGCGCGGCGTGGTCGAAGATCATCGCGTTGATCATGATTTCGTTGGCGCCGGTGCGGGCGGCGAGGGCGGCGAGTCCGCGTCGCACGGTTTCGGGACCACCGACGATGGCGAGGCTCAACATGTCGCCGACGGCGGCGGCTTCGGCTTCGTTCCAAAGTGCATTCATGTCATCCACCGGCGGCGGCAACAGGGTGGGGTGTCCGCGAATCAGGTTGAGAAAACTCTGCTGCTGGGAGGTCGCGAGGTGCTGCGCCTCCGCATCGGTTGCGGCGGCGATGACATTGGTCGCGACCACGGCGTAGGGTTTCGCCAACGCGGCCGACGGCTCGAACGCATCGCGATACGCGGCGAGCGCGGGCAACAGCGCGGCGGGGGCAAACTGACCGGCGAAGGCAAAAGGCAGGCCGAGTTCGCCCGCGAGTTGCGCGCTGTAACCGCTGGAGCTGAGCAACCACAGTGGAATGTCCAGACCGGCGCCCGGCACGGCGCGCACGATCTGATCGGATTGCGCGGGAGAAAGAAAATGCCGCAACTCGGCGAGTTGATCGGGAAAGTCATGACCCGTGCGTGACGCTGATCGGCGCAACGCCCGCGCGGTGGCCTGATCGCTGCCCGGCGCGCGACCGAGTCCGAGATCGATGCGACCGGGGAAGAGCGATTCGAGCGTGCCAAATTGTTCGGCGATCACGAGCGGTGCGTGATTGGGCAACATGATCCCGCCGGCGCCGACCCGGATGTGAGAGGTCGCCCCAGCGAGATGACCGATCAGCACGGCGGTCGCGGCACTGGCGACGCCGGGGATGCTGTGATGCTCCGCCACCCAGTAGCGGACATAGCCAAGATGTTCGGCGACCTGCACGAGCCGTCGGCTGCGTTGAAAGGCGTCGGCGGCATCGCTGCCCTCCAGAATGGGAGCAAGATCGAGCACGGAAAGAGGAAGGGAACCTGAGCGAGCGGACATGAGCGAACCGGAACAGACTGCGCTCGGTTCCCAGCGCAAGCTGTCACGGACGATGTCGGCCGATGC
This sequence comes from uncultured Opitutus sp., assembly GCA_966250925.1. GTDB lineage: Bacteria > Verrucomicrobiota > Verrucomicrobiia > Opitutales > Opitutaceae > Actomonas. Next base: position 5,162 of record CBINJL010000235.1, read on the forward strand.
GGACGGTTAACGCCGTGATTTTGCTTTTGCGGGCGCAGGTTGAAATTGCGGCAGGCGCTGACTGTTCGCGGAGCAGTCGAGCAAGCGCATGAAACGGCGTTCGCGGGTGTCTTCACGTTTGGCGCTTTCCACCCAGTGTGTGGCGAGACGTTGGTAGTAGGCGGCTTGGTGGGAGAAAAACCGCCACGCTGGCGGGTTGTTGCGAAACGCTTTCGCCCGGAGGGGACTGAGGATCGCCGGGGTTTCGCGCTCAAACGAATACACGCCGGTGCGGGCATCTTCGCGGCGGGCGAAAGCGGCGCGGCCGGCGGGCTGCATGCGGCCTTCGTGTTCGAGTCGTTCCACGTGCGCGAGATTGATTTTGCTCCAGATCGAGCGCGGGTTGCGGGGCGTGAATCGCTGCACGTAGCTGGTGTCGTCCCAACGTTTGCGCAGTCCGTCGATCCAGCCCCAACACAGCGCTTCGTCCAAG
>CBINJL010000236.1:0-5619 GCA_966250925.1 uncultured Opitutus sp.
CGAAGGCCGAACGTATCATTGCCGACTGCGAACGCCGCGTCGCCGATCTCGCGCGACGGCTCGACGGCGTCGAACCGGTCAAGGTCATCGCGCCTTCGACGTATGGTGTGATCGGCGGCGCCGACACCACGTTTCAGGACATGTGCGATCATGCCGGCGCGGAAAATGTCGCAACCACTTTGGGTGGTCTGGTCGGCCACGCCCAGCCGCCGGTCGAGCGCATGCTGACGTGGCCGATTGAGCGGGTGGTGTTGGCGGGCGAAAGTGCCGCGAGTGTATTACAACCCTACGCCAAGCTGCCGCCTTACGCCTTCATGAAAGTCATGCGGCCGGAGAAGGTTGCGCTGATCGAACCCTACATGCTCAGCAGCGTTTCGCACCACCGCATCGACGGTTATGAAACGCTCGCCCGGGCGCTGCACCCGGAACGCTTCGTGCCATGATCTTTTGGATACGCCGACACGGTCTGCTGGTGTGCGGCGCGGTGCTGCTGGCGATGATCGGACTGTCGCTCTTTGTCGGCGACATGGCGCTGCCGCCGTCGCGGGTGTGGGCGGGCCTGATGGGACACGACGAAATGGCGGCCATCGTCCTGCGTCAGATCCGGTTGCCGCGGCTGCTGGTTGCGATCGAAATTGGCGCGGCGCTCGCCGCCAGCGGCGTCGTCATGCAGGCATTTTTTCGCAACAGTCTGGCCAGCCCCGGGCTGCTCGGGGTCAGCAGCGGCGGTGCGGCCGGCGCGGTCGTGGCGATCGGCGCGGGTTGGACCGCGATCTCATTCTACATTCTGCCCTTCACCGCCATTCTCGGCGCGCTTGCCGCGACGCTGGCGGTGATCGGTCTGGCCCGGCGCGGCGCCAGCACGGAACGTCTGCTGCTCGCCGGCGTGGCGCTCAATGCGTTGCTCGGCGCGGTGACGAGTTATGTCCTGTCGAACTTCACCCTGACCTACGAACGCAACGCGCAGATCATTTTCTGGCTGATGGGCGGCCTGGAGGATCGCACTTGGGAACACGTGGCCATGGCCGCGCCGGTCCTGTTGTGTGCATTGCTGTTGTGGCCGCTCGGTCGCGCGATGGATCTGCTCAGTCTCGGCGCGACCGAAGCGCAGAGCCTCGGCGTCGATGTGAAGACGCTGCGGCGCAAAATGCTCGCGCTGGCAACGGTGATGACCGCGCTGGCCACGGCTGTCGCCGGCACGGTCGGTTTTGTCGGCTTGGTGGTGCCGCACATCCTGCGTCTCGTTTTCGGACCCGAGCACAAACGCCTCGTGCCGCTGGCGCTGATCGGTGGAGCAGCCTTTGTGCTGGGCTGCGACATGCTCGGCCGCGCGGCCGGCGGCCTGCGCCTCGGCATCGTCACCTCGCTCGTCGGCGGCCCGTTTTTTCTCTGGATGCTCAGGAGGGCCGCGTGATGCCGACGACGGGATTAATTTACAGGAGGGAACAGAGGAAAACGGAGCCACTCCTCTGCCGGAAATTTTCACAGAAGGAAACGAAGAGAACGAAGGTTCAGACTGATTTCTTTGTTCCCTTCGTTTCCTTCTGTAAAATCGAAGCCGTTGCCTCCCGGGCTCTGTTTTCCTCTGTTTCCTCCTGTAACAAAAAAACCACTACGTCGCTATGAACGCGATCGAACTGAAATACGTCGCGGTGGCGGAGCGGTTGCAGCCGGTCGATCTGGCGATTCCGGCGGGCGAACTGGTCGGTCTGGTTGGTCCCAACGGCAGCGGAAAATCCACCCTGTTGATGGCCGCAACCGGCTTGCTGCCGGAAGCGTCAGGGAACGTGAACTGGCTCGGGCGCGCGTTGTCCGACATCGCGATCCTGGAACGTGGTCGCATCGCGGCCTGGGTGCCGCAGGAGGCGCGGTTTGCCTTTGGGTTCACCGTGCGGTCGGTGGTGGGGCAGGGACGTTTCGCGCAAGGCGATGACGATGCCGGCGTGGAGGACGCGTTGGCGCGGCTCGATTTGACCGAACTGGCGGAGCGGCCGGTCAACCAGCTTTCCGGCGGCGAGCGCCAACGGGTCATGCTGGCGCGGGCGCTGGTCGTGAATCCGCGGATACATTTTTGGGATGAGCCCCTTGCGGCGCTCGATGTGCGACACGCGCTGGAGGTTCTGGTGTTGGCCCGGAAACTGACTCACCAAGGCGCGACCGTGATTCTCTCGCTGCACGACCTGCGCGTGGCACATTGCCTTGATCGCGTGGTGATGCTGGAGCGCGGCCGATTGGTGGCCAGCGGAACGCCGGATACTGTGCTTACCGAGAAACGCCTGTTGCAGGTGTTCGGCGTGCGCATGCGCACCGATGCCGGCATGATTTTGGAACTGCCATGAACGAAACCCGCAAAATCACCGATCCCGAGGAACACAAACAGGCGATGCAGGAAATGCAGGCGACGATGCGCGCCAAGATGAAGGCGGCGCAGGACAAGCGCGGCCTCATCATCGTCAACACCGGCAACGGCAAAGGAAAGTCGACCGCCGCTTTCGGCGTGTTGATCCGCACCCTGGCCCACGGCGGCAAGGCGGTGGTGGTGCAGTTCATCAAACGCTCGCCCGACGCGATCGAAAAGGTGCTGCGTTCGCCCCAGCTCACCTGGCATGCGACCGGCGGCGGCTTCACCTGGGACACGCAGGATCGTGCCGGTGACATCGCGCTTTGCGAGCAAGGCTGGACCCTGGCCACGGAGGCGATGGCTGATCCGACCGTGAATCTCGTGCTGCTCGACGAGCTCAACATCGTGCTGCGCTACGACTACCTGCCGCTGGCGCGCGTGCTCGATGCGTTGCGCGAAAAACGACCGGAGTTGCACGTCATCATCACCGGCCGCGACGCCGCGCCGGAACTGATCGAACTGGCGGATCTGGTGACCGAAATGAAGGAAATCAAACACCCCTTCGCCACCGGCGTGAAAGCGCAGCGAGGCATCGAGTTCTGAGCATGGTGGCCCACGGAACACACGGATTGCACGGAAAGGTGGGAATGCGTCGTTTTGCTTCCGTGTATTCCGCGTGTTCCGTGGGCCGTCGAATCCGTTGTTTTTCATGAAAGCCCTCGGCATTCTTGGCACGTCATCCGGTGCGGGAAAATCGTGGATCACCACCGCGGTCTGCGCGTGGTTGCACGGACAGGGCGTGAAGGTTGCGCCGTTCAAGGCGCAGAACATGTCCAACAACGCGTGGGCGTTGCCCGACGGCACCGAGATGGCGCGAGCGCAGGCGGTGCAGGCGGAGGCATGCGGACTCGCGCCGGAGGTGGCGATGAATCCGATCCTGCTCAAACCGACCGGCGAACAGGGTTCGCAACTCGTGCTCAATGGCCACGCCGTCACCCATCAGGCGGGTCGCGATTACTACCGTGATTTTGACCGGCTCTGGGCGGCCGTGCGGGCAACGCTCGACGGCTGGCGCGAGCGTTGCGACGTGCTGGTGATGGAAGGCGCGGGCAGTCCGGTGGAGCTCAATCTGATGGCGCGCGACCTCGTCAATCTGCGCCCGGTGCGGCATCTCGACGGCCGCTGGCTGCTGGTCGGCGACATCGATCGCGGCGGCATCTACGCGCAACTCGCCGGCACGTGGGCGTTGTTGCCGCAATCGGATCGTGCGCGGGCGCTCGGGGCGATCGTCAATCGGTTCCGCGGCGATCTGGAGTTGTTTCCCAATCCGCAATCGTGGCTCGCGCCGCACGCGCCCGGGCTGCAGGTGCTCGGCACGGTGCCGTTTCGCGCCGATTTGCAGCCGGAGGAAGAGGATGGATTGCGCGAGGAAGATGCGGATCGTGGCACGGGGGAAACGATCGCCTGGGTGCGGCTGCCGCATGCGGCGAACCTGACCGATTGCCAGCCGTGGTGGAGTGACCGCGAGGTGCGCACGCGCTGGACGCGCGATGCGGCGGTGCTGACTCAGGCGCGCGCCATCGTGATTCCGGGTTCGAAAAACACCGTGGCCGATCTGCGCTGGCTGCACGCGAGCGGGCTGGCTGAAACGATCGTGGCGGCCGCCCGTCGCGGCGTGCCCGTGGTCGGCATCTGCGGCGGTTATCAAATGCTCGGTCAGGAAGTCGCGGATGAAACCGGTGTGGCGGGCGATGCCGGCACGGTTGCGGGCCTGAACCTGCTGCCGGTGAAAACCACCTTTGCCGCGCAAAAGATCGTGCGTCCGGTTGAGGTCGACTGCGACGGGCGACGTTGGACCGCTTACGAAATCCACATGGGCCGCACCGTCGTCACCGGCGGTGAACCTTTGCAGACAATCGTGCGCGACGATGAGCGCGTGTCGGAAGGCTGCCGCGTGGACAACGTTTGGGGCACCTACCTGCACGGCTGGTTCGAGGTGCCGGAAACGCGGCGACGCCTCACCGCCGCCGCCGGGATGGGCGATCATGCGCCGCATCCGCAACCCTGGGCCGTGCAGCGGCAGGCGGTGTATCGGGCGATGGCGGAACACTTCGCACGGCACGTCGATCTCGATCCGGTGAAACGTTATCTGGAGTTTTGATCGATGCGGCTCGGACACGGCGACGACGGCTATCGGCACGCGGCAACCGTGCGTTTGAACTTTTCCTCCAACGTGCGATCGCCCGATCCCACGGCTTGGGCGGCATTGCAGCGACATCTGCAAACGGCGTTGGCTGGCGTGGATCGTTATCCGGAAGCGGCGGCGGAAACGCTCACCGCGAAACTGGCTCAACATCACGACGTGGCCGCGGAGGAAATCTGGGTCGCCAACGGCGCGGCCGATGCGATCGACCGTCTGGCGCACTGTTGGCGGGGGCGTCGCTCCTGGGTGCCGGTGCCGACGTTTTCCGAATACGCCGACGGGGCGCGACGCCACGATCACGCCGTATTCACGGAGGCGGTTGCCGGCGCTGAACTCGATTTCAAGCAGACGTCTTCGGGTGACGTGGTCTGGTGGTGCAATCCCAATAATCCCACCGGCGACGTGACGGAACGCGACGCGGTGCTGGCGAGAGTCGATGCGCGACCGGATCTGATTTTCGTGCTCGATCAGGCGTATTCGGAATTCTGTGACGCCGCTCCGGTCACTCCGGCGGATGCGGTGGTGCGTCCCAATCTCGTGCTGGTGCGCTCGCTCACCAAGGTGCATGCGATTCCCGGACTGCGGCTCGGGTATGTTGTCGCCCATCGCGACATCATCGCCCGATTGGAGGCGGCGGCCGTGCCGTGGGCGGTGAACGCGCTGGCGCTGGCCGCGGGCGAGTTTTTGGTGGGGCGACCCGGACTCGATCCGTGCGACAGGGATGCGTGGTGTGCCGAAGCGCGGCGCGTGGCGCAGGCGTTGGCGGCACTGAACGGCGTCACGGTGCGACCGAGTGCGACGCCGTTTTTCCTTTTTCGCGTCGAACTCGCTCCGGCCGCGGCACTGAAGCGTGACCTTCTGCGCGATCACGATCTGCTGATTCGCGATGCCGGCAACTTCGACGGATTGGACGCCCATTGGGCGCGGATCTGCGTGCGGGAAATTGCGGCGGAAAACGACATGTTGATCGCGGCACTGGACCAATGGACGCGACGTTGATGCTTCTCCTGCCGCTCGGCTTGGGCGCCCTGTTGGATTTGCTCCTGGGTGATCCACGACGCTGGCCGCATCCGAC
>CBINJL010000237.1:0-5608 GCA_966250925.1 uncultured Opitutus sp.
TGCTGCGTTCCGCCGATGTGGATGAAAATGTATTGGGGGATTCAGGGTTTCGAGGTGAAGAACTCGTATTCAAGGAGATATATGAATTGAAATGGGCGACTCCCGAGCGCCTCGCCCGTGAGCGGCAGACGCCGTCCCGCCGCGAGTTAGCCGAGTTTATGCACGAACATGAACTGGGTGTAATTGTGCTTCATCAGGGACTGACCCTTACTATAGCAGTGGGGGTTGGGGTGCGACCATCACGGCGCCCCTATACTTATCCGGAAGTAAACCAGTTGCGTGAGCTCGCGGCTATTTTTGAAAATGCGTTGTCGCGGTCGCAATTGCTGGCCAAGGCGCAGCGTGCGGAGCAACTCGCTACGGTGGGGCTGCTTGGGGCCAGCGTGGCGCACGAGATTCGCAATCCGCTCGTGTCAATTAAGACCTTTGCGCAGTTGTTGCCCAACCATTATCACGATCCGCGGTTTCGAGAGCGGTTTTCGCGGCTTATAGGGGACGAAGTGGCGCGTATTGATCGCCTGACAGAACAGCTGCTTGATCTTTCTGCTCCGAGGAATTTCCAGCGATTGCCGGTGTCGTTGCACGAAGTGGTGCAATCGAGCCTCGATGTCGTGACCGCACGGATCGGCAGCCGCAACGTCGCGCTGTCAGTCATTTTGGAAGCAGACCCCGACATGGTGTGGAGCGACGTCAATGCCCTCAAACAGGTGCTACTCAATCTGTGTTTTAACGCGGTGCAGGCGCAGGAGCGCAATCCGGAGGATCGGCCGGTTTCGGTTCGCATTGGCACACGCAACCTGTCGCAGGGAATCGAGTTGAGCGTGGCCGACAATGGTCCGGGGATACCACCGGCTGGCCGCACCCATTTGTTCGAACCGTTTCATTCCACCAAATCGAACGGATTTGGTCTTGGTTTGACCGTGTGCGTTGAAATTCTTTCCAGCCTCGACTCAACCATCGTGCTCGATCCTTACGAAGAGGGATCGGGTGCGACCTTTCGCGTGACCTTGCCGTGCCCGCCTCGTTCCTCCTAGCCACCGAAGACCGTTCCTTGCTTGATGCCTGGGCCAACCAGGTTCCGGAGGGGCGCCCACGCCTTTCGCTCGCCGATGTTGCGGCGTATCCTTCATTGCCCGCCGGCGTGCCGATCGTGGTGGTGCTGGATGCGATTCTGGCGGACCGCCTGCCGAGCATGCTGGAGCGTTGCCCGATGATTCTGGTGGGGCGTCCCCACACTTCCGCTTTCGAGCAAATGCGTCTGTCGGGTCGACCACGCCAGACACTGTCCTACGAGCTAAGCGGTGAACGGCTGCGTGAGTTTCTGCCCCTGCTGGAAGAGGTTGCGGAACGCAGCGCGGCGCTCGATCTGATGATGGAAAAATCCCGTCGGCTCGAACCCAGCCGTGCGCCGTTCACACCGAATGGCGGGTTTTCCAACTCACCCGAACTGTGGGATTTTCTCGAAGGTGCGGTCGAAAACATCGCGTCCCGCGAGCGGCTGCTCAGTGAGTTCCGACGCGCGTCGCGTCATCTCCTGCATGCGTCGCACACCGTGTTTTTCCTGCGCGACGAAAGCGGCTTCCGGGCGGATCGCGGGGCCTCGCATTGTCCGAGCAACGATCCCTTGGTGCGTTATCTTTCGTCGCACCCGGTGGTGCTCGACGGCGTCGATTGGCCGGGTCCGGCCGATCCTCTCGCCGAGATGGCGGTGCGCAATCGCATGGCATTGTGGGGCGCGCGCCTCCTGGTGCCGATGCATGACAATGGTCATCTTATCGGCATGATTGCCTGCGGGGTGCGCGACGATGGGCAGGCCTACGGCGAGGCGGACAAGGCCCGGGCGGTGTTTGTCGCCCGTCTACTGCGGCAGTTTCTCACCCAGAGCCAGCAATTTGCCCGTTGCGGTCGGATGTTCGAGCGCAACGTGCTCGGCGAACGTTACCTGCCGTCGACGCTGCTGCTGGGGCCGGAAGAAGAGCCGCCGCGTCAGGTGCCGCTGGCGGTGCGGGCTTTGGTCGGCAAGGCGCGGCATCAACGCGATACCCAACGCCTGCGCCCGAGCGCGGGACAACCGTTTCGCGCTTCGGCCGGGTTGGTCGAGGAGACCGGCGGCGTGTGGGCGTTTTGGGAAGAGGCGAGCGGCGAAGTCGAGGACATGGCGCAGGACCAGCGTCGGACCCGTCTCGAACTATTGCGCGATCTGGCCCTGACCCTGAATCACGAGATCGGCAACTCGCTTGTATCACTCGGAACACTACGCCACGCCGCGACACGTGATGCGCTGCCGGCCGGCTTGCGGGAAACGGTGCTCGGAGATCTGGGGCGCCTGGAAAAGCTGAACAGCGACTTGGTGCACATGGCCAATTTTGCCGACATGGCGCCGGAGCAGATAGATCTCCGCGACGTGCTGCAAAGGATCGGCGAAGCATTGGAGATCAAAGTTGAACTGCCGCCCGATCCGGTCGAGATCCGTGTCGTGACCGGTTTGGTGAGTTTCGCCTTTGAGGCGCTGGCCCGCACGGTGGCGGAGAACCAGCCGGCCGAGCCGGAAAAGCGTCTCACCGTGCAATTGCGTGCGACCGGCGAAGGCGACGAACGCACGGCGTTGGTTTCCGTGCAGGGGAGCGGTCTGGAACTCGAAGGCATTCTACCGGACGCTTCCCCCGACATGGCGCCAAACCAAGGGCGGCTGACAGTCTTCATCGCCAAGGAAATCGTGCGTTTGCACGGCGGTGAAATTCACGCCGGCCCCGGTTTGGCCGGCACAGAAATCCTGATCTCGTTGCGCAAGTGGTGACGCCGCTGCCGCTGAGTCCGCTGATTGATCAACTGCTGTCCGTGCTGCTTGCCCGGCCGGATGTCGAAGCGGTCACGATGTTTGGTTCGCGAGCCCGGACGGAGGGACGCGATGCCGATGCCGGCTCGGACATCGATCTGCAGGTGGTTTCCCGAGAACCGTCCGTGCTGGCCGATTCTGGCTGGGCGGAGTCTGTGCTGCCTGCGCAAGCGATCGTAGCCTGGAACGTGCGGGCGGCGTTTGGCGGCGTGCAAAAACTGTCGGTGGTTTTACGTGACGGCGAAGCCGACATTGTCGTCGTGCCGGCCAAACGCATGCGTTTGGCCCGGTGGGCGGTGCGTTTCGGAATTCACCAACGCAACGCGAAACTGCGGCGTCAACTCGGCGACATCAAACTCGTCATGGCCGGCGGATTTCGGGTGCTCAAGGGCGGCGCGGCCTGGCAACGTTTCTATGATCGTGTCGTGGCCGAAGTGCCAGAGCCGGGGCTGTCGGATGCGGAGGTGCGCAATCTGGTCGCCGGCGCGACCGTGGATTTGATTTCGATCCGGCGAAAACTGGCCCGTGGTGAATTGCGGGCGGCACAGCGGTGGCTGCACACTGGACTTGCGGAAACCAACTTTCGCCTCTTGCACGAGTGGCGACGGCGGCGTTGCGAACGCACCTATCACGATGGTCGCCGCGCTGAGCTCTACCTGCCCGAAGACGAACTGGTCTTGGTTTCAGTCTCGGCGGAGCTGGATCGCGAGGCACTGGAACGCGCGGCGGAATCGGCGGAGACCGCAACGCGCCGACTGGCGGCGGCGTTGTTGAACGAAGCGAACCTGCGCTGAGGCTTTGCCAAGACCTGAACGACTGTAGTCAGTCGATGGATACGAAGCGACGGTCGAGGGCGGGGGCGTCGTTGCGACCGAAGTGTTTGCCGCCGGCGGCCAGCATCGCGGCGTAGCGGTCGGCGAACGATTTGTTCTCGGCCAGGAAACTGAGACGCGTTTCCCAACGCAGCACACGGCGGCCGGTCTGGCGCAGCGCCTTTCCGTCGTAGGCGGCGAGCACGATGTAGTAACGCGGTTGCGCAAGCTCGCCGGCGATTTCCTCGTGCAGAAACGCCGTGGCTTCGTTGCCGCGTTGATGGGAGAGCTGGGCGATGCGTTCGTGGTAGCCGAGCACGCGCGCGATCTGATCGCGATTGCCTGAGCCGGCCGGCAGATCGTTCATCGCCGGAGCACCGAACAGACTGGGATTCACGCCGAGTCTGCCGCTCGTGGCGACAGGCTGGGGCAGCGCACCGGCGGCGCTGCTGGTTTTGACATTGGCGGGATCGATGTCTTGGCGGCCCTGAGGATCAGTGCAGCCGCGGTGGACCACGAGAATCAGGTCGGCCGCGTCTTCGTCATAGGAGCGGATGTAGCCCTCGGTTTGAAGAACGCCTGCGATGGTGTCGGCCAGATCGGGAAAGGGGACGGCCTCCAGTTCGCTTGCGGCGGCTCCCGGGGAAAGTTGGCCTTCTGCTATCACGACGGACGGCGCGGGTCGATTCGCGGCGGGCGCGCGGGTGTCGCCGTATGTTTTGGCGTAGGTGACCAGCTTGGCTTTTTCGGCGGGAAGCGGCAGGGCGAACACGAGCGCGCCGAGGGTGGCGAGAAGACGGGGGCGGAGGAACGGGGAATTCATGATTGGGATAACCCGCGATGCGACCGAGGGTTGTCGGCGCTGTTCCCCTAAAATGCAAACACGCTGCGTCGCCGTCGACGATCAGTGGCGTTCGAAGAGGTCCGCGATGACGTCTTCCAGCGGCACGTCTTCGATCGTGATGTCGGCGACGGGGCCTTGACGCAGGATTTCCTGGGAGACCTCGGCCACGCGGTGACTGGGCACGCGGAGGTGGAACTTGCCGGATTCGTCGCGGCGGGTCGCCCCGAAGGCCGATTGCCAGTCGTTGGGAAAGGCGGTGCGGCCGGCGCTGTCGGCGCTGTTCAGGTCAGGCACGAAGGCGATGATCTTTTGCCGGCTGCCGGCCGAACCTTCCTCCAGGCGATGGAGGTCGCCGTCGTAGATTTTGCGGCCGTGGTGGATGACGATGACGCGATCGCAGAGTTCCTGGATGTCGGCCATGTAGTGACTGGTCAGGAGAATCGTCACGCGGTGGCGTTGGTTGTAGGAACGCAGGAAACTGCGCACGGCGCGTTGCGAAACGACGTCGAGTCCGATGGTCGGTTCGTCGAGGAAGAGCACGCGCGGGCGGTGCAGGAGTGCGGCGATCAACTCCATTTTCATGCGCTCGCCCAGCGACAATTCGCGCACCATCACGCCGAGTTTGTCGCGCACATCGAGCAGGTCGACGAGCTCGTCGAGTGTTTCCCGCCAGGCGGCGGGCAGGCCGTAGATGTGGCGCAGGAGGAGAAACGATTCCATCGCCGGCAGGTCCCACCACAGTTGGTTTTTTTGGCCGAGGACGAGGGCGAAGATCCGGCGGTAGGCGTTTTCGCGCTGGGTTGGATCGAAGCCCGCCACGCGAGCGGTGCCGCTGGTCGGGTAGATCAACCCGGAAAGCATTTTCAACGTGGTGGTTTTGCCCGCGCCGTTGGGGCCGAGGAACCCGACGAATTCACCTTCGCGGATGGAAAACGAAATGTCCTTCGCGGCGGCGACTTCCTCCCACTGGCGTTTGAACAGGCCCTTCACGCCGCCCCAGAAACCGGGCTGTTTTTTGTAAGTGCGGAAGACGCGGGTGAGGTGGTCGACTTCGATCATGCGGGAACCGTGGGGTAAAACACGGGCGGCGGGGTTTGGCAAACGTCGGCCGGGGTT
>CBINJL010000238.1:0-5596 GCA_966250925.1 uncultured Opitutus sp.
GTCCGGACCTGATCCTGCTGCCGCACGAAGGCGACTACGGTGGCGTTTCGCGGCGGATGTTTGATTTGTGCGAAGAGCTGACGCCGATCGTGCAGCGCAAATCGATCGACGAAGGTTATCTCGATCTGAGTCCGTGCGGTTTGCGTGATGCGGCGGCGGTGGAGGCGACGGTGCGGGGCTTGCAGCAGCGCATCTGGGGCGCGTTGCAGATCCCGGTTTCGATGGGCATCGCAACAAATCGATTGGTGGCGCAGATCGCGAGCAAGCTGCGCAAACCGCGTGGTTTCGTGGTGGTGGCGCCGGGCGAGGAAGCGGCGTTTTTGGCGCCGCTTGATCTCGGAGTAATGCCGGGCGTCGGGCAGAAAACGCGTCCACGGTTGGAAGCGCTCGGCCTGCGCACGGTCGGCGATGTGCTGACGCGACCGGATGCGGAGTTGCAGGCCATCTTCGGGCGCGACTGGCGGGAGTTTCGCGAACGCTGCGCCGGCATCGATCCGCGTCCGGTCGAAACCGAACACGACGACGCGAAGAGTTATTCGCAGCAGGAGACCTTTGGCGCCGACATCGGCGATGCGGCCAAGATCGAGGCGGTGGCGAAAGGCATGGTGGATCGGCTGATGCCGAAGGTGCGGGCCGACGGCAAACGCGTGCGCACACTCACGGTCAAAGTGCGTTATCCCGATTTTTCACAGGAATCGGCCGGGCGCAGTCTGCCGGAAGCGAGCGACCTGGAAACGGCGTTTTATCCGTTGCTGGGCCCGTTGTTGCGGCAGGCGTGGACCAAGCGGCGGTCGTTGCGATTGATCAGTGTGAAACTGTCCGGCGTCGACGACGGCCCGCAGCAACTCGACATCTTCGGGGGCGCGGATGAAAAGCGGCGACGCTTGGCGGGCGTGCTGGATAGACTCAACCAGACGGGTGGCACCGGGGCGGTGTTGCACGGGCATCAATTGGAAGCGCCAGGAGTGGGGCGCCGGCGTGGTCCGCGGACGTGATCCGATCGGTTGGCGGCGGATTGTCGTGCAGCTTATACCGGGCGACTTGGTGGCAATCGCGCAAGATTTGCATCGCCAGCTTTGGGCGTGGTTGTGAAAACTTTGTAAAGCCATTTGCCATGCCCCTCTGCTTCACCCCTGGCCGTGTCACTGCCTGCGTTTCCCTTGCCATGGTTTTCTGGTCCGCGCTGCCCGCTGCGACCACGATCAACGGATTTGCCGTCGATCGCACTTCCGTTCCGGCCGAGCACATTGTGCGGGCCGCGGCGGCCAAGGACAGCATTCCGGCGTTGGATGCAACGAAGTGGATCGCGCCGGCGGAATGCACGCTGTTGGGCGATGACGACGAGGTGCTGAGCCTGACGCTCAATGGTGAGACGCGGGCTTATCCGCTGCGCATGATGGTCTGGCATGAAGTGATCAACGACCAGGTCGGCGATACGTCCGTGCTGGTGACCTACAGCGCGCTCTCGGGCTCGGCGATGGCGTTTGCACCGGGCTCGAATGCGGATGGCACGACGCGGACTTTTGGTGTGTCCGGTCTGCTCTACAACAGTTGCCTGCTCATGTATGATCGGGCGACGGAGTGCCTGTGGTCGCAGTTGCGCATGAGTGGTATTTCCGGTGACGCCATGGACGTGGAACTCAAACCCATCGCGGCGCGACGCATGACGTGGTTGGCGTGGAAAACGAAATTTCCGGAGGGCAAGGTGCTCTCCACCGACACCGGTCACAGCACGGATTACGCGGGCGAGTGGCCTTATGGCGACTACGCGGATTCGGAGGCGACGATTTTCCCCTTCGATATCAATCGCGACGAGTTTTCGACCAAGGATCGCATGATCGCGATGAAGGAGGATTGGGCGGCACGCGCCTGGCCGCTCAAGGTGCTCAAGCAGAAGAAACAACTCTTCGACGCGATCGGCTCCCGGCCGATCACGGTGGCCTACAACGAGGACACTGACGACGTGGAAGTCAGCGACATCAGCACAGGCGAAATCCTGCCGGTCGTTTCCGTGTATTGGTTCGCCTGGCAGGCATTTTATCCGGAGACGTCGGTTTACTTGCCGTTGAAATAAACGATGCGCGGCGCCGCGCCGAATGCGGCCCGCACACCCCTGCGGACTTGCCAAAATGTGGGCGGCGCATGCATTGCTGGCGGCTCGCATTCAACGCCGAAAACGTCATGCCCATTTACGAGTATTACTGTCCCGACAATCACACCGTTTATCAGTTCTACGCCAAGTCATTGGCCCAGGGGCAGACGGTGCCGCGGTGTCCGGACAATCCGAAATTTCGGATGAAGAAACTGGTTTCCGGTTTCGCCATTACCAAGGGCGGAAAGTCCGATGAAGCGCCGCCGGCGGAGGCCGGTGCGGCAGGCACGGAGGCCGATGATCCGCGGATGGAGGCGGCCATGGCGGCGATGGAAAAGGAATTTTCCAGCGTGGATGAAAACGATCCGCGGGCGATGGGGCGGATGATGCGGCGCATGGCGGAACTGACCGGCGAAAAACTCGATGGCGAGATGGAGGAGGTCGTGCGCAAACTGGAGGAAGGCGCCGATCCGGATTCGTTGGAGGAACAGATGGGCGGGGGCGACGACATGGGCATGGGCGATCCTTATGGCGACGGCATGGGCGGCATGGGCGGAATGGGCATGGGCGGAGAGGGCGGTCCGCCGGCCGATCCCAAGGAGCCGCGTCATCGGTTCCGGGTGCGACGGGCAGCCCCGCGACGCGATCCGAATCTTTACGATTACGACGCCTGATCGGCGACGGGGCGGGTGAGGGATCGGCGGTCGCTCGCGCACGACGTGGATTTTAGCATGTCATCGGCGGGCCGAGGTCTGCATGGTGGCGTTGATGTCCGATTTCGCCACTGCTCCCGCATCGTCCGAACTGCTTGCCCGCGTCGCCGCGGCGAAAGCTGCCGTGCTCGGCCAACGCGAGCGGTTGGAGGCTGATCTCGGCCGTGTGGCCAGCGAGTGGAAGGACGACGGGAGTCGGGTTACCGCGACCGACCACGCCATCTCTGAAGCGATCCTGCACGAACTCGGCGCGGCGTTTCCGGAGGATGCGTTGTTGAGCGAGGACTTGCCGATCGATGAGCCGATCGCGGTCGGCGCTCGGTTTGCCTGGGTGCTCGATCCGATCGACGGCACCAACAACTTTGCCATCGGGCTGGCGCAATGCGCGATCTCGCTGGGACTCTTCGAAAACGGGGAGCCAGTCTATGGCGTGATTTACGATGTGTCGCGAGGTCGGCTGATGCATGGCGGGCCGGGACTGGGCATGTGGGATGGCGAGCGGCGGACGACGGTGCGGGAGCGGGCGCTGGATGCCTCCACGGTGATCGGGTTTCACAGTCCGCACGACGCGGCCAGTCATCCGGGAGACGCCGAGGCCATCATGAGTCATTGCAAAGTGCGGGCGCTCGGCAGCAGTGCGTTGCATTTGGCGTATGTGGCGGCCGGCCTGCTCGACGGCGTCGTCGATCACAACGTGAAGCTGTGGGACATCGCTGCGGGCATTCCCATGATCCGGGCCGCGGGCGGCGACGTGACGTTTCTGGACAACGCGCCGTTGCCGCTGCGTCGTTTCGACGTGCGCATGCCGCGCATCTTTTATGTCGGCGGAGCGCCTGGACTGCGGACGGAACTGGCGACGTTGCTGGGGCGCGATTGAGCGCCGGATCGGCGGTAGGGGCGGAGCTGATACGCGTTTCCCTCGGAAAAAGGGCGCCAAAGCACGTTGACGATGCAGTTTTGCATTGCCTGTAGGACGACGCGGGCAATTGCTTAACGCCTCCTTCTTCAACGTAGTTCCGTCGTTACTACCCACCCGCCATGGCCAAAAAATCACCCAGTCCTGCCTCGCCACTCACCTTCGATCTGCCGGTTTCTTTGATTGAAAAGATCACGTCCGCCCAGGCCAAGCTCGGGTTGGCGTCCACCAGCGAGGTCGTCCGCTTGGCGTTGGCGAACTTCAATTTTGATCGTTTCGAGTCCACGCGTGAAGAGCACCGCCAGATCTCGGTGCGCCTTCCCGGCGACATGAAGACGGTGCTGACGCGCAGCTCGAAGAAGAAGAAGGTCAGCGTCGGCGAACTGTTGCGTGCGGCCCTCGACGAACTCTCCGTCACCAAGCCGGCCAAGCCGAAGGTTGCCCAGGGCAAGAAGAAGCCCGCGGCCAAGGCGGCCAAGAAGCCGGCGGCGAAGAAGGCCAATAAGAAGGCCGGTCGCGTCCGCTGAGGCGCAACTCAGTTTCGGTCGCCACCTCGGCGATCGCCCGATAAAGCAAGTCACCGCCTTGGCGGGGCTTGCTTTTCGTTTTTGCGGACCTTTAGGTCTCGCCCGTTTTGACCATGAGCCAAGCCCCCGCGCCACTATCCACCTGGGCCCTGAATGTTTCGCCTTCGCCGACCCTCGCGGTCGATGCCAAGGCCAAGGCCCTGAAAGCCGCGGGTGAAGATGTCTGTGGTTTCGCCGCCGGCGAGCCCGACTTCGACACCCCCGACCACATCAAGGAGGCCGCCATCCAGGCGCTGCGTGATGGCAAAACCAAATACGCTCCGACTCCGGGCATTCCGCCGCTGCGTGAAGCGATCGCAGCCAAATACACCGAGGACTACGGTCTGCCCACCAAGCCGGGTCAGGTCGTCGTGAGTCCCGGCGGCAAGTTTTCCTGCTACCTTGCCATTCTGGCCGTCTGCTCGCCCGGCGACGAAGTCATCGTGCCGGCGCCTTACTGGGTCAGTTATCCGGAAATGGTGAAGCTGGCCGGCGCGACGCCGGTCTTCGTTGTCGCGACCGATGCAACCGGCTTTAAGCTCACGCCGGACATGCTGGAAGCGGCCATCACGCCGCGCACCAAGATGGTCGTGCTCAATTCGCCGTCGAACCCCACTGGCGCGGTTTACACCCGCTCGGAGTTGGAGGCGCTGACCAACGTCGCCCTTAAGCACAACCTCTACATCATGTCGGACGAGATCTACGAGCATCTGCTCTACGATGGCGTCACGCACGTGTCGCCGGCGACGTTCTCCGACGAAGCCCGGGCCCGGACCATCATCGTTTCCGGTTTTGCCAAAACCTTTTCCATGACCGGCTGGCGTCTCGGCACGCTGGTGGCTCCGGCGCCGATCGCGCAATCGGTGGCGGAGATCCAAAGCCAGATGACGTCCAACGCCACGACCTTCGCCCAGTGGGGGGCCTTGGCTGCCTACACGGAAAAGGCCAAGACCCGCGCTGCACTCGACGAGATGCTGGTGGCCTTCGACCGTCGGCGTAAGATGGTTCACGCCGCTCTCAACGCCATCGATGGCGTGCAGTGTCTGTTGTCGCAGGGCGCATTCTATCTCTTCCCGAACATTTCCAGCTTCGGTCTGAGTGATGTCGAATTTTGCGACAAGCTGCTCGATACCGAAAAGGTTGCCGCCGTCCACGGCAGTGCGTTCGGCGCCGAAGGCTTTCTGCGCATCAGCTACGCCACCGCCGACGAAACCCTGCAAAAGGGACTCGAACGCATGGCTCGTTTCTGCGCCTCGCTCTGAGCGGCGTCGCGGGAACATTGAGACCCGCCTCCGTGTTTTGAACGCCC
>CBINJL010000239.1:0-5589 GCA_966250925.1 uncultured Opitutus sp.
TCCTTGAAGTGCTTGGCCGCGACATTTTCCATCGCTTCACCGACAGTAGTGGCGGGCAGGAGGCGACCGCGTTTGGTGGCGTTGAAATCATAGGCGGCGCGATTGATCCGTTCCTGGGTCGAGGCGGGACTTTCGTTTTCCGGAATCTGCACCACCCAGGCCACGAATTCAGAGTCGGCGGGCAGTTTGCCTTCCGGATCGGAAACCATCACGCACCACTGCTTTTTGACGGGCGGCGGCTTGTCTTCGGCGTCCTCCTTTTCGAGCACGGCCTGCATTTCCGCGACGATCTGGCGAAGCACGTTCGGGTCGAGTTCGTTGCGTTTGAGGATGTCGGCGACTTGGTTTACATCGATTTTCGGCATGGCGGTAACGGCGTTTTTGGCCCACGAAGGGGCCATACATGAGTGACGATGTAAAGGCCCCGCGCGAGGATGAGGTGTTTGACGTGGTGAATGCGGACGACGTCGTGACCGGTCAGGCGACCCGCGGCGAGGTGCACCGGCAGAAACTGTGGCACCGGGCCATTCACGTGCTGGTCTTCAATCGGGCCGGGGAAGTGTTTTTGCAAAAACGTTCCCAGCTGAAGGATTCCGCGCCCGGTTGCTGGGATTCGTCCTGTTCCGGTCATCTCGACGCGGGCGAAACCTACGACACCGCGGCGGTGCGCGAGTTGGGCGAGGAATTGGGACTGCGCGTCCTCACGGCGCCCCGTCGCATTCTCCGGGAAGTGGCGCGGCCGGAAACGGGTTGGGAGTTTGTGTGGGTTTATCGTCTCGAACACGAAGGCCCGTTCACGCTGCATCCCGCGGAAATCGAAACAGGAGCATGGCGCACGCCGGCGGCGGTTTCATCCGCGGTGGCGGAAACGCCCGCCGCCTTTGCCCCGGCGTTTCGTCATCTCTGGCAACGCCTCGTAGCCGCCGGTCAAGTGTAACCATTATGGTTACACTGCGGCGGAGGCGCGGGGCAGGAAAGTGTAACCATAATGGTTACACTGGCCGGCGAGGCGGCCGGGGCGGTGGGTCAGTGTTTGGCGCGTTCGCGGGCGACGAGGGCCTCGAGTTCCTTCATTTGTTTGAGGGAAATCAAGCGGCGCGGGACGCGTTTTTCGGCTTCTTTGAGCAGGCGGTCAAAGTCGTCGTCACTCGGGGTGTGCGGCTCCCAGCGGGTGTGGTGCCCCTGATGGCGGCGGAAGACGAGGTTGCCGCCGTGAAACGAGGCCTTGACCTCGTATTTGCCTTCCTCGGGGTCGCGGTTCCACCAACCGAATTCGAACATGCTGCTCATGCTGATCTCGATAGGGGGGCGGCCGCGGCGCTGGCCAGCGGAAACTCGGTCAGGAGTTCACCGGTGGTCCAGCCGCGCGGGCAGGCGGCGACGCGGTGCACGCGCACGGTTTCATCGTCGATCAGATCGACCGCATAGGCGCCGAGGGGGCCGCTGAAGGCGCCGGTATTGATCACAATATGGTCCCGTCGACGCCAGACGCGGGGAAAGTGGACGTGACCGGTAACAATGACCTGGGCTTCGGGGCGCCAACGGCGGGCGCCGGCGATGGCGAGATCGGGAAACGTTCGCCAAGTCTTCAGCATGGCCAGCGGTTGGCGGGGCGGAAAAAATTCGGTGAACAGGCGGCCGAGGCGGTAGAGCGTGTCGCTGCGTTCCGGATCGCATTCGCGACCGAAACCGAGGCAGGCGGCGCGCAGGATTTGGAAGCGGTCGGGCAGGGCGTCGAAGTCGAGTTGGGACAGCAGGTCGCGTTGCGTGCGCACGCGTCGGCGCAGCTCGGGCAGCAGGCGGCTCCAGGGCACGATGTCGTCGAGAAACACATCGCCGTGCACCGCCCAAAGCCGGCCGCCGGCGGCGCTGGCCTCGTGTTCGTCGGAGATATCGGGATCGTGATTGCCGGTGATGAAACGCACGCGGGGCACGCGTTGACGGAAATATTGGCAAATGTCGTCGACGATGGCGGGCGGCAGGCCGGTCTGATTGTCGCAAGTATCGCCGTTGAGCCAAAGTTCATCCACGCCTTCGAGCAGCGGATCGAGGTCTTCCAACCGGCGCAGGCGCGTGTTGGCGTCGCGGAAATGGATGTCGGAAAGGATGCGCAGCATGAGCGGAGCTCGGCAGGGAAACGGGCCGGCGCGGCCAAGCCAACCCCGAACGACTCGCGTGGCAACGCGCTTGTGCCCGCGCACGCGACGGTTTGAACATGGGGCATGCGAAATGCGCGCACTGCGGTCATTCTGTTGGGGCTAACGTTGTTTGCCGGCGTGAAGGCGTCGGCGCAGGTCGGCGCGGAGGCTGCGGATATTGCCCGCTACCACGTGGAGGCGATCGGGGGAGCTGATCGGGTGCGACGCTTGGAAAGTTATCGTGCGGCCGGCGTGGCGCGGGCGGGCGATCAGGAAATGGAAGTGCAGTTGTGGGCGCAGCGACCGAATCGGGTGCGCATCGAACTCTCGGCCGATGGCATTGTGTTGAGTCAGGGATGGGACGGGGAAAACGAACCCTGGGTGCAGGCCGGGCGGACGAATCCCGCGCAGGCGATGCCGGCGACGATGAAGCAGGATTTTGTGATCGAGGCGGAATTCGACGATCCGTTGTTCGAGCCTGAACGTCGCGGTTATGTGGTGGACTACGCCGGGGAGGGCGAAGTCGCCGGACGGCCGGTGGTCAAGTTGGTGGCGACGCGGAGTGCGTCGGATCAGAGCACGCTCTATCTGGCGGCGGATTCGTATTTCATTGTGCGTGAAGATCGGGTGCAGCGGCAGCTCGATGGCAGCCGCCTGGCCAGCCAGACCTATTATGGGGACTTCCGGGCCGTGCGCGGAGTGATCCTGCCGCACCGGATGCGGGTCGAAGCCGAGGGCAAAGTCATCAACGACGTCGTGCTGCATTGGATGGAGGGCAATCCACCGCTGGAAGACGATTGGTTTGCGGCGCCGAAAGTGAGCGCCAAAGCCGAGCGTTGAATGGCTCGGAGCTTGCGCGACGAATCGTGGACGGGAAAAGTCGACGCATGGCCATCTGGGGCACGCTTGACACGATTCAACAGCAATTGGCGCCGTCGGCGAAGTTCGACGTGGCCCTCAACTACCTGCGCGAGGCGTTTGACCCGCAGTCGCCGGTGCATGCGCGCATCCGTGCGATCAAGCCGGGCGACACGCAGCGGGTGGAATTGGCCGAAGGCGTGTTTGCGCTGGAGCAGGCTTATGCGCCGAAGGCGGCGCAGGACGGCCGCTTCGAGGCCCACGAACGGCACATCGACCTGCAAGGCATCGTCGCCGGCGACGAGCGCATGGATGTGACTTCGCGCACCGGCCTGATCGTGACCGAGGATGCACTGGCTACGCGGGACGTGGCGTTTTATGCCGACAGCGAAGGCGCGTCCGTCTGGGCGGTGCGGGCTGGGGAAGTGGCGGTGTTTTTCCCGGCCGATGTGCACAAACCCTCGCTGGCGCGGGACGGTCGCCCGTCGCAGATCGTGCACAAGACCTGTGTGAAGGTGCCGCTGTGAACTACCGTCACCGCTACCATGCCGGCAATTTTGCCGACGTGGCCAAACACGTCGTGTTGCTCGCGCTCGTCGAAGGCATGCAGCGCAAAACCAGCGGCTGGCTATATCTGGACACGCATGCCGGCTGTGGCGCCTATGATTTGGCGACAGCCGATCGCGGTGATTCATTGGCCCGCGCACCGGAATGGCCCGATGGCGTGGGCCGGTTGGAAACCGTGGCAACCCCACCGCGGTTGGTGGCAAATTATCTGGAAGCGTTGCAGGATTTTGCGACGCAACATGCGGGGGACGCGCAACACCCGTATCCGGGTTCGCCAAGCCTCGTGGCGGAACGGCTGCGGACGCAGGACCGGGCGATGTTGTGCGAGCTGCAGCCTGACGAATGTGCGGCGCTCGACGCGGCGATGGCGGGGCGTCGGCGGGTGCGGGTGGAATGTCGCGACGGTTACGAAGCGGTGCGCGGATGTCTCCCGCCTTTGGAGCGGCGGGCGTTGGTGCTGATCGATCCGCCCTACGAACAGGCGGATGAAGCGGAGCGGGTGTTGGCGGCGCTACGCGAAGGATTGCGTCGTGCGCCGGCGGCGACGTTCGCGGTGTGGTATCCGATCACGGCGCGGGTCGGTCTGCCGGCGTTCATGAATGAGCGGGCGCTGGCCGGACTGCCGCCAACGTGGACCGCGGAATTGACCGTGGCCGGCCCGCAGGTCGGGTTAAAAATGCCCGGTGCTGGCGTGATGGTGGTCAATCCACCGTGGGAAGCGGATCGGGAAATCGCACCGACGATGACCTGGCTGGGCCGGGAGCTGGCGCAAGGCGAGGGTGGCGGCGGCACGCTGCGTTGGCTGGTGCGCGAGTGAGCGGAATCACTATTTGGCGGTTGGGATTTAACGCGGAGAACCCTGAGGCGCGCAACGCGCGCAGAGAAAAAGGTGGTAAGCAAATAATGCCACCGATTGCGCTGCGATCTCTGTGAACGCGGTGCTTAAGTTCAGAGACCGCAGGATCGGGACATGAAAAAACGTCCCGGGAAAATTCCACGGGACGTTGTCAGGCTAAACGCAACGCGGTGCGTTTGAAAGGGAAGGGCGACGCAGGCGATCAGGCGCTGCGTTTGTCGCGCACGCGGCCTTTGAAGGACGGACGTTGCGAAAAGGCGGAAGCGGACTTGGCGCGCGGGGCAAACGACTTCAGCTCGGGCGCCTTGAAGATAGGGCGGCCCCACTGTGCGTCGGAAGATTTGGGCTGGGCGGCGACGACGTGTTGCACGACTGGTTTGTGGTCGAAAGTTGGCGGAGGGAGAGGTGGAGCGTCCATGGGGTGGCGGGATTTCTCCCGGTCGGCCCGGACGAAATCTCTGACCGCAAACATCGGACGGGTTTCCCCGGACTTTAGATTTTTTTGGAAAAAAGTGCCGCCCACCGATCTCACCCGGAGATCGGCGGGCGGACAGGGCATGGTCCCGCCCCGATTTCAGGCGACACGGAGGGCCTCCGCGCGGAAACCGGTCACGCTCGCCTCCGCCTTGCGGGGGATGGAGATGGTGAGGGTTCCGTCGCGCAGGTCTGCCTGCAGCGCATTGAAGTCCAACGACCGCCCGAGGCGGAGGTTGAGCATATAATCGCGCTGCACACGCTCCACATGCATCGATTTCCAATTGGTGCGGACGTGATGGGCCTTGCGGGCCAGCACCGTGAGGTCGGGTCCCCGGGTGGTGATTTCCACCTCGTTGGGATTAACCCCCGGCACGAACACGACGACCTTGAGGGCGTCGGGCGACGACTCGCTGTCGAAGTGCGGGATGCGGAAGGCGCCCGGAGTGGGCGTCGATTCCGGCAGGCGCGACGTCGAAGCGGTCGGTTTCGGGAGGGTGATGTTGGTCATGGCAGGAAACAGGTTGGGAGAAGTGTTGGGAAAATGAGGTTGCGGACCTCGGGCCTTCTTCGGGCGGCCGGGCTTTTCAGGAGGGCTAAACAAGATCCGCGTGAAATCGGGATGTCGTTCAGGCCTGAAAGCCCGCACCGCGTTGGTGTTTCTGCCAACGTTGCACGGACACATGACCCATCTCG
>CBINJL010000240.1:0-5559 GCA_966250925.1 uncultured Opitutus sp.
GGTTGGGGTGAGTTGTGGGAGAAGCCGGAGAACGGAGAGGCAGGTGGGGCCACGTTGTCGCTGCGCTCCAACGCGGCTACGGGTGCGTGCGAGGTGTGCAGCCGGGGTGTGCGTGCGGTGGGGTGGGTAGCCGCGCTTGAGTCGGAGGCGAAAGCGTGGATTGCGGCCCAGCCCGCTGGTGTCAGGTCGTGAACCACGTTTTCACCTGCGCTCGGTCGATCTTGCCGCGGGGGTTGAGCGGCAGTTGGGCGACAACCCGCCAGTGGCGCGGGATTTTCCAGGCGGGCAATAGTTGGCCGGCGGCGTCGCGCAACTCGCGCGGGGGGCGCAGACTTTGCACGGCGGCCACCAAGTCGTCTTGTCGTGTCGGGTGCAGCAGCACCGCCACCGCATCCACGCCGGTGAGCTGGGCGAGCGCGTGTTCGATTTCGCCGAGCGCGACGCGGCGGCCGTTGATTTTGGCCAGTCGATCACGGCGCCCGCCGAGCACGACTTCACCGGCCGCGGTGAGTTCTACCCGATCGCCCGGCGTATGCCGTCCGTGCCCATGCGCATCGCGGGAGCGATTGCCGAGGCGATACACGGCGGTGCTGGTGATACGCAGACGTTGTCCACGTTGCGGAGAAAGCGAAACCCCGGCCAACGCCGTGCCGACGCTGCGTCCGCTCAGAGTGGCTTCGCCGTCACGATCATAGGCGATGCCGCCCGATTCGGAACTGCCGTAGAAACTGTGCGGCGTCAGCCCGAAGCGATCACGAAACGCCCGGGCAATTTCGGATGGCAAAGGTGAGCCGGCGGAAACGATCAATCGCAATGGCGCGAGGGCGTTCGCCGCCAGGTCGGATTGGGCGAGCAAACGCAGCAGCGCCGGCACGGCTGGAAAAACCGTTGGCTGCCAGCGGGCGCAATCCTCGGCCAACACGCGCGGCAACGGCGAACGGCCGACCACGATCGCAGTGCCTTGCGCAAGCAGCGGAAAAACCAGATTGCCGAGTCCGTAGGAATGGCCGAACGGAATCAGGGCAAGGTTGCGATCCTCTGCGCCGATGCCCATGGAGCGACAAACTTGACGGCCGTCGGCCAGCATTTCCTCGGCGCCAAATCGCAGGGCGCGTGGCCGGCCGCTGGAGCCCGAGGTGAGTTTGATCAGCAGACTGTGGCGGTCTCGTCGGGTGCGTGTTGCAGAAGTCGCAGAGACAGCGCCGGCGCGGATCACTCCGACCGCGCTCGTCGCGGCGACGATTCCGGCGAGGGCGGATTCGTTTTCCGTCGGGTCCACCGCCACCGGCACGGCACCGCGTTGCAGCAGGCCGAGAAAAGCAGCGAACCAGTCCGCGCCGTTGGGCAGCGCGAGCACGACGCGGCGATGACGCCAGTCGGTCGGGATGCGATCGCTCCACGCTGCGGTGGCGCGTTCCAGGCTTTCGCGGGAAGCAATGGCGCCGGTTTCGGCGTCAATGATGGCCGGCGCTTCCGGTGCGGTCCGCACGGTCTGTCGCCAGATTTTCAATACGGTGTCACCGGCGTCAGACATCGGTTGATAACGAGGATTCACCGCGGGTGGCGCCGAGCAGTTCGACGGCGGCGTAGGCCACGAGCACGATGGTCGCGACGGTGAGGCCGAGTGCGGCGACGATGGGAATCGCACTGGTGGCGAGCACCAGAAAAGACGCCGCGGTGCTCAGGGCGGAGAGTCGGATGGACGCGGGCGGCGGCGCATTTTCCCGCAGACTCTGATGCAGAAAAATGGCGTAGTCATGACTCAGGCACACGCCGAGAAACGCGCCGAGCAAATGGAACAGGTTGAGCGACAGTCCAGCCAGCGCCATGCCGGCAAAGGTGACGAGCGTGGCGAAAACCGGCAGTCCGAAGATCAGCAGGCCACCGCGCCGGCCGTAGAGCCAGAACACGCCGCCGCCGAGCAGTCCGAGACCGGCAAGACTGAGCAGGAGCGCATCGCGACGATAGCGGGAGAAAAGGTGGTTGAGCGTCTGCACCTGATTGAGCGCCGAGGTGTGGTCCCACTGCGGCACAGCCAACTTTTCAGTGGTTTCGCCGACTGTGCTCAGCATCCATGCGCCCTCCGATCCGACGTCGATCAACAGGCTCAGCGGTCCGGACAGGTGTTGCTGCAGGCGGGCGGTGAGGGCCGTGAGGTCGGGCGGCGTGGCCAGCGCGTCCAGTCGCGCCGCCTGCCAGTCGCGCGCGAAGCCCGCGAACGAATCGGAGAGGTAGCCGTGGCGTTCGAGCGCGAGGCCGAGTTTTTCCGGAAAGTCGCCCAACTGTCGCCAGGCCTCGGGCAACGTGGCCAGGGTTTCGGCGGAGGGGAGAATCAAGCCGATGGAAAGCAGCGGTCGTTCCGGCGCGTGGACGGCGAGCCAGGATTCGAATTCCGCCAGGCCGCGGCGGGCGCTGGCGATGTCGTCGCCATGGGTCAGAAACAACCGACTGCCGCCCGTTTCGCCGAAGGCATGGCGCACGGCGTCGTCATTACGCGAGAGTTCGGGCAACGGCGCCTGCATCAGGCGGATGTCGTCGCGCCAGTGCACACGCGGGAGTCCGAGCGCCATCACGACGAGTCCCGCCACCACGGCGATGCGAACGCGGCGGCGGGCAGTGACGCCCTGCCGCAGCGCGGGCCAGGCGCGGACTTCGAGCGGGCGGCGCACATTGCCAAAATACACCACGGCGGCGGCGAAAGCGGCCAGCAGTCCGCCGACGACGAACACGCCGACGTGACGCAGTAGGGGAAGTTCGGATACGATGAGCAGCGAGAAGCCGACGAGAGTGGTGATGCAGCTCGCGGCCAGGGAGCGGATGACACCCTTGAACGGCGTGGCGGTGCCGGCGCGGGTGAAGAGGTGAAATCCGTAGTCCACCGCGGTGCCGGCCAGCAGGGCGCCCACCACCAGCACGAGCACATGCACCCGGACAAACACCGTCGTGACGGCGAGCCAGGCGCCGAGGAGCGAGATGGCTACGACCGGGAGCAGGTGCAGCACGCGCCATGGTGCCCGCACCAGCAGGAGTGTCACCACGAACACCGCCAGCACCGAGGCGAGATTGAGTTGTTTCAACTCGCCTTCCATGCGGGCGCGGCTGGCCGCGGCGAAGCGCCCCACGCCGGTCCATTGCAGTGCCAGTTCGGGAGCGATGGCGCGGGCGGCGGCGAACGCATTTTGCACCGCGTCGGCGACTGGTTGTTGGCCCGATTCCTCCAGCGGCGGCTGATTCGCCAGCATCCAGATGCGCGCCGGACCGGGCGACGACGATGTGTCGGGCGCGAGCGCGACGCGGTCGAGCAGCGTCGGCACCAACAGCAGCGGATCGCGGGTAATCACGTCTTCGTAAGCGGAGCTGTCGGGGCGCTGGAGAAAGGCGTCGAGCGCGACGACGGTTTCCTCGGCGAGCCAGTCGGGCCATTCGCTTTCGGGTCGTCCGGCGGCGTCGAAGCGTTGCCGCTCGCGGGCGAGCCAGGCCGGGAAAAGGTAATTAAAACGCTGCTCGAAAAGGAAGGTGCCCAACTCGCGATGCGGTTCGTCGTCGAGCAACTCGACCGCGGAAAACGCGCCGGAATCGCGCAACGTTTTCAGCATCGCCGCCACGGCGAGTGGATCGGGTGTGCGCGTGGCGTCGTCGGCGTAGGCGAGCGTGGCCAGCACCACTCGCGACTGACGTTGGGTGGCCAGGCCACGCAGCAGATGCGCGTCGTGATCCTGTTCGTCGGCCGGAATGAGTTCGAGCACGTTGGTGCCGAATTTCGCTGCGTAGTCGAGTGTCGCCAGGCGCCAGCCACCGAGCGCGAGAAACAGCACGAGGAGCAGGCGACCGAGCAGACGGCCGCCGAACGGGGCGGACGAAGGCGGAGTCATCGGAAGTAGGCGTCGCGTTCGGCGGCGGAAAACGTGACCTGGGATTCGCTGTCCGTGATGATGATTTCGACGCGCCGACGGGCGTCATGAATCCATTGCAAAGCCAACACGCGGTCGGCTTCGCCGGTGACGATGAGCCGGGTGAAGTTCAATGCGTCGGCGAATTCCGGCCGCGGAATCAAGGTCAGTTGCCACGCCTCGGCCGCCGCGTCTGCGGCCGGCGAATCCCATTGCAGGGCGAACGTCTCGCGCAGGGCCGACAGATCGAAGCGCAACACCTGCAGCAGCGGTCGGGTGCCGGAGGCCGCGGCGGACTTCGCGGGCGCGGCGCGTTCGCGGCCGCGATCATCGCGCATCAGCACGCCCGTCTCGTCGACGATCAGGATTTGTTCGACGGGTTCGCGGTAGTGCAGACTCAACCCGAGTTGCGGATCAAAACGCATCTCGCCGACGAGGCGCTGCGGTTCGCGCCGAAACGGCTGGACGCGGGTTTCGGCGAAAGTGGCGCGCACCGCGGCGTTGGCTTGCAGGCGCGCGGCGATGGATTCGATCGGCGGCGGTTCCGCGCCACTCGTGCCGCAGGTCAACGCGACGAGAAAACAGACAAGGGGCGTCCAGCGCCAGGGAGAGCGGCGCATCACGAGGAAGTGGGGGAAGCGGAGCCGACAGTGGCGGTGCGCACCGCAGGCCGCGGACGACAGGCCCGCCAATGCCAGGGCAGTTGCAACAGCAGGCGCGTGTGCAGCCATACCATTTTGACGTTGTCGCGACCGTAACGGAAATGCGAGACGCCGCCTTCGGCGCGGGTGAGGTAGCGGCACGGCGCGGGCAGATTGACGGTGGGCACTCCGGTCCAGACCAGGCGCACGGCAATTTCCGGGTCGAAGTCGTAGCCGCGGGCAAATCGCAGGGGCGCGAGCACGCGGATCAGGGCGGCAAGCGGATAGACGCGAAATCCGAACAACGGATCGTCAATCGCGCCGCGCGTTTCGAAACGCACCAGACCGACGCTGAGTTTACGTCCCTGCAAACGCTCCAGCGGCGCTTCAGGACCAAAGACAGGGCGACCGGCGATCAACGCTTCGGGCCGTTCACGGGCGACGGACAGAAAAGGCGCGATGTGCGCGACCGAATGCTGTCCGTCAGCGTCGAGCGTCAACGCATGCGTGAAGCCGGCGGCGAGTGCGTGCTGCGCCCCGGTGAGCACCGCGGCGCCTTTGCCACCGTTTTGATCACGAATCCACACACGCAGCTCGGGATGGCGTTGCTGCAGCGGGGCGAGGGCGGCGGCACTGCCATCCGTGCTGCCGTCGATCGTCACCGCGACGGAGGCGCCGGTGGCCAGCACGTCATTGACGGTCGCGACCAGTCGCACCCCGCCCGTATTGTAGGAAGGGATGAGCACGAGGGGGCGAAACGCGGGCGCCATGCCTCCACGGTGCCGAATTTTCATTCCCGGGCTCAAGTCAAGAGTCCGGCGATTCAGCCATGCCCGGTGCTGCCAGATGCCGCGCCACGGTGTGCAACGTGGGCATGATTTCGTTGCTCTGCGGCGGGGTGAGCAGCGGGCCGCGGCGAATCGTCACGTGCATGGGCAGCACCGGCGGTCGCCACCACCCCGCGTTGTGATCGAGCACCGGGTTTTTGAAATGGATGTGGATGAGCTGGATCGGCGCGGCGGCGCGGG
>CBINJL010000241.1:0-5543 GCA_966250925.1 uncultured Opitutus sp.
GGCCTGATGCTCTGGAACCACGAACGCGGTCCGGAATCATCGCCGGTTTCGCGCGGCGCTCAGCTCGCGCACACCGCAGGCTGTTTCGCCTGCCATGGTCAGGAAGACTACGATCGCCGGGTCAACTATCGCAGCAACCCCGCCGGCGACGAATGGAGCGCCCGCGGCATCGACCCGATTTGGGCCGACGGGCAACTCGAAGCGGCTGAAGTCGTGGCCTGGATCACGCACGGCGTGCCGGAAGCCCAACGTGAACGCCACCAGCGCCTGCTCGTGCAAATGCCCGCCTATGGCGACGACGGTCACCTCACCGCCGCGCAGATCAACGACCTTACTGCATGGGCCTTGGCCGAAGGGATTCGCCGCACTGACGGGCTCGGCAACGGCGCCGAAGCCATGCCGCCGCTCGACACCGCGGAGATAAAAACACTCGATCCGACGCGATTGCTCGTGCTCGGCGACCGTCTCTCACGCCAGGCCGGTTGTTATCAATGCCACGGCGAACTCGGTCAGGGACACCTCGACAACCTCGCCTCGTTCAAGGGTTACATTCCCGGTTTTCAAGGGGCGGATTTTCTCAAACTCACGGCCGACGGTGATCGCGCCGAAATCCGTCACTGGATCGAGCACGGTCGCGGCGAGGCCATCGAGTCGGGCATTTTCGGCGGCATCGCCCGCCACTTTATCGACCGCCAGGCCATCCCGATGCCGGGTTACGCGAACGTGCTCAGTCCGGTCGAAATCGATCTGCTGGTCGAATACCTGCTTCTGCTGAATCAGCGCGGCCCTTTGGACGCCGCGGCGGTCGAAACCTTTGCCGCCGCGCTCGCCGAGGCCACGCCCTGAACCCATCCGTCCCACTCCTCCGCCCATGTCTTCTCTTCGTATCCGTCTCCCCTTCGCGCTGGTTGTCACCGCGACCATCGCATCCGCTCCCTTCGTTCGGGCCGACAACAGTATTCTACTGCCCATCCCGGCAGAGGTCCGCACCATCTTGGACAACCGTTGCGTGATGTGCCACGGCGAGGTCATCGAAGGCGAAGCCGAAATCCGCGAAGACCTGATCATGACGACCGACCAGGAATTCGTCGATACGCTCAGCGACGTGCAGACGCTCTACGAGATGATTCGCGACGACGAGATGCCGCAGGAAGCGCGGTTGTCGTTTCGCCTGCGCCGCAACGCCGAGATGCGCGAACGGCTCGCCAAGTTGCAGGAAGACTACGTCGCTAAGGGCGAAAAAGAAGCGCTGATCAAGTGGCTCGAAGCCGCGCTGGCCAAAGCCAAACCCGAGTAACGTTTCCCGATCAGATTTAACCACGGATGAACACGGATACACTGAGTCATCAGCAGCTTGCTGTATCCGTGTCCATCCGTGGTTAACTGGCGACGGCGGAGAGGCAGAACCAACGGACGAGGACGTCCGTGTGCGTCGGAGTGGCCGGCACCACCGACTGAGGGTGTCAGTTTTCAACCACTGATGAACACTGATTATCACTGATCAACCGAGCCCTCATCAGCCTGCTGTATCCGTGTTCATCCGTGGTTAAATCCAGTTCACCGCGCCGGGCTGACCACAGTTAAATCTTCTCAGTCTTCGCTCCACAGCCAGCGCAAGGCGTCGGGCAGGAGGTGGCCGCCGTGTTTGTCGCTGTGCTCGCCGTCGGTCCAAACGTGTTTTTCCGCCCAACGCACGCCGGGCACATGCGGCGACGGCGAGTTTTCGTAAGGGTTCCAGCGCGATTCACCTGACTCGACTCGATCGGCCTGCTGGTTGGAAAAACGCAGCGCGGCCACCATTTCCTGATTGGCCAGAAACCAATTGCCCCATGGGTTATCGAGGTCGTTGCTGCCGTCCTGGAAGAAGATGCGAATCGGCTTGGGCGGCGCGCGGCGAATCATCGCCGGATAATCATGTCCGCCCGGCGACCAGGCTCCGGCGGGGTCGCCTTCGGGTGGGCGGGCGCCGATGGAAACATAACTGCCGATGAAGCTGATGACTTTGCGAAACTGGTCGGGATAATTCCAAGCCACCGTAAACGCGCAGATCGCACCGCTGCTGGTGCCGCCGATGGCGCGCTGCTCGGGATCGTTGGTCAGATTGTAGTCCCGCCCGACCAGCTGCAGCATTTCCTCAATGATGAACCGCGCGGAATCGGTCGTGAGCACGTCGTATTCCTGCCAGCGGTGGTTCGGGTTGCCCCAGCCCAGATCCCGGGGAAATTCCTCCCGCGTGTCACCGGGCGTGATGAAGATGCCGATGGTGGGCGGAATCGCCCCCTCGTGTATCAAATTCGTCAATACATTCTGCACCCGCAGCGAGCCTTCCAGGTGGGTCGCCCGATGCCCGTCCTGGAACACCAGCACGCTCGCCGGCGTGGCCGGATCATACGGGGCCGGCACGAAAATCCAGTAGTGGCGCACCGTGCCGGCAATGATCTCGCTGCGAAAGTCGAACGGCCCATTCAGCTCACCCTGTGGCACCCCATCCCGCACCAGTGAATCAGGCGTGAGCTCGAAATCGCCGGTCATGACTTCGGCCGGGTCGTGGGCAAATGACGGAAGCGAGACAACCGCCGCCAGGCAGGCGGCGAAGAAGGAGCAACGGAATTTCATGCGTGCGACAGTGGAGTGTTCAGACGTTGCCCAGCGCTCCGGTGGAATCGCCGAAGTGAGTCATGCCCTTCACCCCGACCTGCTCGGCCAGCGTGACGAAGAGATTGGTCATAGGCTGCGCGCCGTGTTCGACGTAGCGTCCGGGATTGAGTTGTCCGCCGCCGCCGCCGGCGAGCAACACCGGCAGGTTTTCGTGGGTGTGACGATTGCCGTCCGCGTTGCCGCTGCCGTAGACGATGCGCGAGTTGTGCAGGAGGGAATTGCCGTCGATGTCCTCGGCCTCGTCCATGCGTTCGAGGAAGCGGGCAAACTGCTCCACATACCAGCGGTCGATTGTCGCCACTTTTTCGATACGGTCGGCCATGTTCTGGTGGTGCGAAAGATCGTGGTGGCCTTCGCTGATGCCGATTTCGCTGAAGGAGCGGTTGTCGCCATCGTGACCGAGGACGAAGGTGCAGACACGGGTGGAGTCGGTTTTGAAGGCGAGCAGCATCATGTCATACATGATCTGCACGTATTCCGCATGACTGTCGGGAATCCCGTCGGGCGTCTTGCGGGCGGGATCGGCGTTGGGGCCAAACTGCTCCGCGCGCTGGATGCGGGATTCGACGTCGCGCACGCCGGTGAGATACTGATCGAGTTTCTCGCGATCCGCCTGATCGAGTCGCCGCTGCATGCTGCGGGCATCGTCGAGCACGTAGTCGAGGACGGAACGACGGTTCTGCATACGCCGCTGGGCATTGCCCTGACGCTCACCGTGTTCGCCGGCGCCGAACAGGCGCTCGAAGACAAACCGCGGATTGTTTTCCGGCGTCATCGGCTGGGTCGGCGACTTCCAGGAAATGTTGTATTGGTAGGCGCAGGAGTATCCGGAATCGCAGCCGGAGGCCTTGCGGTTGGCATCGCAGGTGAGTTCGAGCGACGGAAAACGGGTGAGGTGACCGACCTCGCTGGCAATGACCTGATCGATGGAAATGCCGGCCTCGATGTCGGTGGCGCTCTTCTTGAGCCGCACGCCGGTGAGGAAGACACCGTTGCCGCGGGCGTGATCGCCGGCGCCGTCATCGCCGGGATTGGCGTTGGCATGGTCGAGCCCACTGAGAATCTGGAAACGATCCTGCAGGTGGCGCAGCGGTTCAAGCGTGGGGCCGAGGGAGAAGTTGCTCATGCCCCCGCGCGGCCACCAGCGATCCGGGATGGCGCCGTTGGGAAAGGTGACAAAGGCGGTGCGCAGCGGCGCGCCGGTGGGCGTGGTGGCGGTTTCGAGCGCATGGGTGGCGGCCATGAGTTTGCCGGGCAGCAGCGAGGCAAACGTGGGCACGGTCAGAGTCGCGCCGAGGCCGCGCAGGAACCGGCGACGGCTCATGGCGGCGAGGTGGCGGCGGAGTTCGGTGTCAGCGAGTCGTTTCATGGGGCAAGTGCGGGGCTGGTGCGACGCGGGCGGCGGCGACGTCGATGGAAGCGTCGGTCGCGCGCGGCGCGGGGTGTTGGGCAAGGGCATCCGGAGCGGAGCGCGTTTTCTGGAAAGCGGCGGATTCAACGATGCCGAGCAGCAGTTCCGACGGCCGGGCATCGTGGGCTTCGAGACGGTGCACGATGGCATCGAGCGTGGCCGTATCATAATATTCCATACCGCGACCGATCGCGTAGGTGAGCATCTTTTCGGTCAGGGTGTGGAGAAACTCCTCGCGGTGGGCGGTGGCGAGAATGCGTTTCAGGTCCTGCACGCCGGCAAAACTTTCGCCGCTCATGAGCTGGCCCGCGGGGTCGATGGGTTTGTTCATCTCCTCGTCGCGCCAACGGCCCATGGCGTTGAAGTTTTCCAGCGCCAGACCGAGCGGGTCCATGCGGCTGTGGCACGACGCGCACATCTTGTTGCTCGCGTGCAGGGCGAGGGTTTCGCGCAGGGAAAGTTTGGCCAGCTCCTCTTCACTCGCCACATCCTCCAGCGCAGGAATGTTCGGCGGCGGCGGTGGCGGCGGAGAACCCAGAATGTTTTCCAGGATAAAGACGCCGCGCTTGACCGGCGAGGTGCGGGTGGGATTCGACGTCACGGCGAGCACCGTGCCCTGGGTAAGCACGCCGCCCCGCGGGCTGTCGGGCGGCAGGTCGACCTTGCGCATGCGGCGGCCTTCGATCGCCACGTGATCGACGCCATAGTGTTCGGCCAACTCCTCGTTGAGGAAGGTGTAGTCGGCGTCGATCAATTCCAGCAGGCTGCGATCCTCGCGCACAATGTAGTCGAAAAAGAGTTCGGTTTCGCGGCGCATGGCATCACGCAGCGAGCCTGACAGCTCCGGCTTGGGCACGCGGAAGAAGGCGACAAAGGTCTCGCGGGCCTGACGCATGGCCTCGTCCTGTTCGGGCGTGCGCTGGCCATCGGGGATCTGTCGCAGCCGCATGAATACGTTGCGCGCCTCGACCACGCCAGGGTTGGGATGCTCGCGCAGGAAGACGCTGAAATCACTGATGGGAACGTTTTCAACATCGCGCGCTTGGAGCCATTGTCCGGTGAAGTTGCGCACGAATTCCTGCGATCGCGGATCGGCCAGCAGGCGTCGCACCTGGGCGCGGAGATTGGCGCGCAGTTCGCCGGCGGCAGCGAGATCGAACAGCTCCTGATCGGGCATCGACGACCAGAAAAAATACGACAGACGCGATGCCAGGGCGTATTCGTCGACATCGGCGTAGATCTCGCCCGGCTTAAGCGGCAGCGCGCGTTCTTCGCGGAAAAGAAAGCGTGGCGAGGCCAGCACCGCGACCATGCCCTGCGCGACACCAGCCTCAAAGGTGCTGTCGGGCTGACTGGCCACGGCCATCGCCACGTCCGCCAACCGATCGACCGCGGCCGGATCAACCGGGCGGCGATAGGCGCGGAAAGCAAAATCACCCAACAACTCACGGGCGTAGTCGCGACGCGCGGCCGC
>CBINJL010000242.1:0-5536 GCA_966250925.1 uncultured Opitutus sp.
ACCCAAACCCCTCCCGCCGCCGGAGCCATCGCTCTTCGACAGCAACGCCGACGCAGCTGCGCGCGCGCCCGCCGCTGCGGACACGAGCGAAACCGCGGATCCGGAAAACGACGACACCGACAGCGAAGCCGATGTCGAGGAAACCACGGCGGACGAGGTTTCGCCGCCGCCTGATGTCGACACGCTTGCCGCCGCCGATGAGGTGGCCACCGACGTGGAAATCGAGGATCTGGACGAACCTGAAGATGAGGCCGAGGCGGAGGCGGAGGATTTTGACGACGAAGACGAGGATGAGGATTTCGACGACGACATCGTGCCGGAAGCGCCACTCGACGAACCTGCACCGAGCGAAACCGCCCGTTCGACCGACGGCCTGACCCGTATCACCGTCACGGCCTACATCGGCATCGGCAATCGCCTCTTCGTGCGCGGCGACGGTCCCGGCCTCAGCCGCGACGAAGGCACGCCGCTGCAGTTCATTTCCATCGGCAAATGGCGCTGGGAAACCGATGCCGCCACCGAGCCGATCACGCTGACCTTGTGGAAAAACGACCAGGAAGCGTGCACTGCCCTCGGCGAAATCGAGCTCGCCCCCGGCGAACAACTGGAAACGAACGCCAGTTTCTGATCGCCGCGGCTGCACCGTGCCGGCGTCGGATTCGCAATGCAATCACGCCGGCTCAGGCCGGCTTCATCCGCATGTGCTTGCGGAAAAACTCCACGCACAGGCGTTCAATATCGGCCGGCGCCTTCATCGTGCGGGCCTTGGCCGCGAGTTCCTTGGCAGCCGACAGCCGCATATTGCGGATGAGAAACTTCGCCGCCGGCAGCAGTGGCGGGGTCATGCTCAATTCGTCGACTCCCAAGCCAAGCAACAGCGGCACAAACACTGGATCGCCCGCCATTTCGCCGCAGACGCTGACCTTGATTCCGGCGGCATGGGCGTTGTCCACGATTTCAGCCAGCACCCGGATGACCGCCGGATGCGCCGGCTCATAGAGGTGCGCGGTGCGGTCATTGACCCGATCGATCGCGATCAGGTATTGAATGAGATCGTTGGTGCCGATGCTGAAGAAATCGCATTCGCGTGCCAGTTGATCCGAGGTGAGCGCCGCGCTCGGAATCTCGATCATGCTGCCGACCGGCATCTTCACATCAAACGGCACGCCTTCATGGCGCAGCTCGGCTTCGCACTCCTCCAGCACGGCGCGCGCGAGCTGCAGCTCGCGACTGCCGCTGATCATGGGAAACATCAGGTGGACTTTGCCATGCGCGCTGGCCCGCAGGATGGCACGAAGCTGGGTCTTGAAAATGTCGCGGTGATGCAGACAGAAGCGGATGGCGCGAAACCCGAGAAACGGATTGTCCTCCCGCGGGAACAGATGCGGCGCGCCACTCATGGGCTTGTCGCCACCGAGGTCGAGGGTGCGGATGACGACCGGCGCATCGCCGAACGCCTCCGCCACCGTCCGGTAGGCGGCATACTGCTCCTCCTCGGTCGGCACGCGCGGCGCCGCGAGATAAAGGTATTCGGAACGGAAAAGGCCCACGCCTTCGCCGGCATGTTCCTTCACGAAATCCACTTCGTCGGGTTTCTCGATGTTGGCCCGCAGCGGCACCGCATGACCGTCCTTGGTCACCGACGGTTCCTTCACCGCCGCCAGCAGCCGTTTTTCAAACGACCGCTTTTCGTCCCGCATCTGACCGTAGCGATACAGCGTCTGCTCGCTCGGACGCAAAATCACCACGCCGTCGTAGCCGTCGACAATCACCTCATCGCCGTTTTCGACCTGGGTCAGAATCTCGCGCACGCCCACCACCGCCGGGACTTTCATCGAACGCGCCACGATCACCGCATGACTCGTCTTGCTGCCCGACTGCGTCACCAACCCCATGGCTGACGAACGATCAAGGGTGGCGGCATCGGACGGCGCGATGTCGTCGGCCACCACGATGCGTTTGCCGAGCAGCTCGCTGAGATTCTCCGCCGTCTGCCCCATGAGGTTGTGCAACACCCGCGACGTGACGTCGCGAATGTCGCCGGCGCGCTCGCGCAGGTATTCGTCGTCGATCTCGGCAAACGCCTTGATGTAGCGTTGCGAAACCGTGTTGAAGCAGGCCTCGACGTTGCGGCCGGACGCCTCGATTTCGCGCTCGGTTTCCGAAATCAGCGCCTGATCCTCCAGCACCAGCAGATGGGCGTCGAAGATGCGGGCCTCCTCCGAACCGAGGTTGCGCTCCACCTGATCCCGAATCGACGAGATCTGCGCGCGGGTGCTCATCAACGCGTTGTTGAGGCGCTCGACTTCCGCCGGTCGCTTTTCCGGCGCGACGTGAAACTGCGGCACCTCCAGCTCCGCCTTCCGATAGATAAACGCCGGGCCGTAGGCGATTCCCGGCGAGGCGGAAATGCCTTCGAGGATCACCTCGGGTTTGGCGGCGGATGCGGACATGTCGGAAATGACTAAACGGGAAATGGTTGAAAAATCCGCCCCGCTCCCGCGGGCGGCCTCTGACGATAACGTCCCCCCTTCCCCGGGGGTCAATCCGGATTTGTGGTCCGGGCGTCCGCAAGGCTCGCAATCTGCACCCAGGCCGACTCGCCCCACCCTGCCCGCACCGTCGCGGCCACCGCCTCGGCGTCGGCCCCGTCCGGCAGCCAGCCGAAGCAGGCGCTGCCACTGCCGCTCATGCGCGCCACCAGGCCGTGCTCGCGCCGCAGGGTTTCGAGCATGACGGGCAACGCCACGAACTTGGCAAACGCCGGCGCTTCCAGGGTGTTGTAGCCCAACGCTTCCGCCGGCTGC
The DNA here is from genome assembly GCA_966250925.1 of uncultured Opitutus sp. Taxonomy (GTDB): domain Bacteria; phylum Verrucomicrobiota; class Verrucomicrobiia; order Opitutales; family Opitutaceae; genus Actomonas. Next base: position 2,808 of record CBINJL010000242.1, read on the forward strand.
GCCGCATCCGCCAGCCAATCCGCCAGCCGCGCCTCCGCCACCGCTTCGGCCAGATACGCGTCCGGCGCGGACGCCGCCAAGGTGCGGTAGGCCCAGGCCGTTTCGATGCCGAACGCCGGTTTGAACATCACCACACGCCGGCCCGCCAGACGCGCCCGCGCCGCCGCCGGCAACACTTCGATCCGTTCGCCGCGCCCGCGCATGACCACCGGACCGTCGTGCAGAAACAGCGGGCAATCCGAGCCGATGCCAGCCGCCAACCCGATCATCGTGTCGTGATCGAGCGGTTCGCCGGCCAGCTGGTTGAGCAATTTCAACGCTCCGACCGCATCACTGCTGCCGCCGCCCAACCCCGCACCCATCGGCACGCGTTTTTGCAGATGGAACCGCACGCCGTCCCGCCAGCCCGTGGCTTGGCGAAACACCTGCGCCGCCACCTGCACGAGATTGCCCTCGCCCAACGGCACCGCCGGATCGTCACACGTCAGCGTATCAACGCCGCCCGGAGCCCGCTCGACCGTCAGGGTGTCGCCCCAGTCGAGCGGCGTGACCACCGAAACGAGCGTGTGAAATCCGTCGTCGCGCCGCCCGGTCACCGCCAGGAACAGGTTCAATTTCGCCGGACAAAACACGCTGAGTTTTTCCACCGGCGCACTCCACCGCCGCGCCTCGGGAGCGTAAATGAAATTCCCTGTCGCCCCGCGAAACCGTTTTCCGACTTTTCGCCGCCGCCGTCGTCGGTTTTCATTTCCCATTCCCATGTCCACCCAACTGATTCTCGCCCTCGACGTTCCCAGCCGCGATGCCGCCCGCCCGCTCTTGACCGCCCTCGAGGGCCAGTTGCCCTGGATGAAGATCGGTCTGCAAATGTTCACCGCCTACGGTCCCGACTGGGTGCGCGAAGTGGCCGATCACGGTTACAACATCTTCCTCGATCTCAAACTTCACGACATTCCCAACACGGTCGCAAAATCGGTCGAATCCCTCGCCAGCCTGCCTATCGGCATGCTCACGCTGCACACCGCCGGTGGCCGCGCCATGATGGCCGCCGCCCGTGAGGCCCAGGTCGCGACCAAACCCGACCTGCAGTTGCTCGGTGTCACTGTGCTCACCTCGATGGACGCCACTGCGCTCGATGAAATCGGCTGTGGCAACAATCCCGCCGTGCAGGTCTCGCGCCTCGCCCGCCTCGGCGCGGAAGCCGGGCTGACCGGATTCGTCTGCTCGCCGCTGGAAGTGCAGATGCTCAGCGACGCGCTGCTCCGTGGCACCCAACTCGTCACGCCCGGCATCCGCCCCGCCGGCGCCGATGTTGGCGACCAGTCGCGCATCATGACGCCCGCGAACGCCGCCCGGGCCGGTTCCACCCACATCGTCGTCGGCCGCCCGATCCTCAAGGCCGCCGATCCCGCCGCCGCCGCCCGCGCCATCATGGCCGAGTTGCAAAGCGTCGCCTGAGCTCCCTCGGGCGGCGCCTGCGACCGCGTTTCCGCAAAGTCACGGAACCCGTCGGGCATTTAACGGTTTCAAGGGTTCTCGTTCGTTTCCACAGATTCGTTCTGTAAAGTTCCGCCTCTTTTTTAGTATCACCACCTGATGTCCCGCACTGCCGCCATTTTTCTCGCCGCCGGTTCCGGAAAACGCATGGCAGGCGCCGTCGCCGACAAGATCCTGTCTCCGCTCGGCGGCAAACCCGTCTTCTCCCACAGTGCGGCCACCTTCGCCGCCAGCGGCGTGGCCGATCTCTACGTCATCGTCTATCGCGACCAGCGACAGATGCTGGAACTCACCGCGCTCGCACCGACGCCCACGCTCTTCGTGCCCGGCGGCCGCGAGCGGCAGGACTCGGTCGGCAACGCGCTCGACGCGCTCCCGGCCGATATCGAACAGGTTTTCATCCACGACTGCGCGCGACCTTTCGTGCGCGTCGAACACCTCATCGCCCTGCACAAGATCGTCCGCCGCGAGGAGGCTGTCGTGCTCGCCCATCGCGTCGTCGACACCATCAAGCTGCACCGCGACGACGGCCACCTGAAGACGCTTGATCGCAACGCACTCTGGGCCATGGAAACACCGCAGGTTTTCAGCCGCGAATTGATCCTCAAGGCCTACGACCGCGCCGCCAAACGCGGCCTGAAGCTGACCGACGATGCCAGCGCGGTGGAATTGCTCCGCCATCCGATCGCGTTGCTCGAAAACGAATATCCCAACCCCAAACTCACCACTGCCGCCGACCTGCCGTGGTTCGAGTTTTTGCTCCAATCGCAGACCGCGAACTGAACGCGTCACGATTCCACCGGCGGCTTTCGGTTGCCCTGGTCGCGTCTTTTTGCGGCCATCGCGCCATGTCCTCGTTTCGCATCGGCCACGGCTACGACATTCACCGCATCGTCTCCGGACGTCCCATGGTGCTCGGCGGCGTCCGTTTCGACGTGCCCTACGGCCTCGACGGTCATTCCGACGCCGACGCGCTGACCCACGCCATCTGCGACGCGCTCCTCGGTGCGGCCGGGCTGTCCGACATCGGCCACTTCTTTCCCAACACTGATCCGGCCTTCAAGAACATCGACTCCCAAAAACTTCTCGCCCAGGTCGCGAGCGAACTGCGCGACCGCGGCTGGAGCATCGGCAACATCGACGCGTCGTTGATCGCCGAAAAACCAAAGATCGCCCCGCAACTCGAAACGATGAAACGCACGCTGGCCACCTCCGCCGGCATCGCCGTCGAA
>CBINJL010000243.1:0-5521 GCA_966250925.1 uncultured Opitutus sp.
GAGACCGGGGCGGTCATGCGCTTGGTTTCGCCGGCGTCGGACCAGACGGTGCTCATCGACATGGAGTCCTTGCCGACGGGGATGGTGATGCCGAGGGCGGGGCAGAGTTCCATACCGACGGCCTTGACCGCGGCGTAGAGATCGGCGGCGTCGCCGGGCACGGCCGGGGCGGCCATCCAGTTGGCGGAAAGGTTGACCTTGCCGAGGGGGCCGATCTGGGCGGCGGCGAGATTGGTCAACGCTTCGCCGACGGCGAGGCGGGCGGAAGCGGCGGCGTTGTTGAGCGCGACGGGCGTGCGCTCGCCCATGGCCATGGCCTCGCCGGTGGTGACGTCATAGGAGGCGGCGGTGACGCCGCAATCGGCCACCGGCACCTGCCACGGGCCGACCATCTGGTCGCGGCAGATCAGGCCGGTCACGGTGCGGTCGCCGATGGAAATGAGGAAGGTCTTGTCGGCGACGGTCGGGTGGGCGAGGACGCGGTGGACTGCGTCCTTCAAGTTTAAGTTTAAGTTTAAGGGGAGCTGCGGGCGCTGGAGGGAGGTTTCGCTGCGGTGCATGCGGGGCGGTTTGCCGAGCAGCACGTCGAGCGGCATGTCGATGGGGGTGTTGCCGAAGTGCGGGTCTTCGAGCACGAGGCGTTTTTCCTCCGTGGCCTCGCCGACGACGGCGAACGGTGCGCGTTCGCGGGCGCAGAGGCGGGCAAAGGTTTCGAGGCGCTCGGCGGGGACGGCGAGGACGTAGCGTTCCTGCGACTCGTTGCACCAGATCTCGTGCGGTGCCATGCCGGGTTCGTCGTTGGGGACGTTGCGCAGGTTGAAGCGGCCGCCGCGGCCGCCGTCGTTGACGAGTTCGGGGAAGGCGTTGGAGATGCCGCCGGCGCCGACGTCATGGATGAAGGAAATGGGGTTTTCGTCGCCCAACGCCCAACAGCGGTCGATGACTTCCTGGCAACGGCGTTCCATCTCGGGGTTGTCGCGCTGGACGGACGCGAAATCGAGATCCTCGCTGCCCGCGCCGCTGGCCATGGAGGAGGCCGCGCCGCCGCCGAGACCGATGAGCATGGCGGGACCGCCGAGCACGATGAGTTTGTCGCCGGGATTGATGGCGCCCTTTTCGATGTGACCGGCGCGGATGTTGCCGAGGCCGCCGGCGAGCATGATCGGCTTGTGGTAGCCCCGCAACTCGGTTGCGGGGCTACCACAAGCCGAGTTGAAGTTGGAAGTTGAAGTTGAAGGGGCGTCCGCGGCGGGGGCGTCTGAATCCGCACTTAAACTTAAACTTCCCTCTTCAACTCCCTTCGACGCGGCGGGGACCGCCGCCTCGAAGGTGCGGAAATAGCCGTTGATGGCGGGGCGGCCGAACTCGTTGTTGAAGGCGGCGGCGCCGAGCGGGCCGTCGAGCATGATGTCGAGGGCGGAGACGATGCGGCCGGGTTTGCCGTGGTCCTTTTCCCAAGGCTGGACGGCGCCGGGCAGGCGGAGGTTCGATACGGTGAAGCCGGTGAGGCCGGCCTTGGGCTTGGAGCCGCGGCCGGTGGCGCCCTCGTCGCGGATCTCGCCGCCGGAGCCGGTGGCGGCGCCGGGGAAGGGCGAGATGGCGGTGGGATGGTTGTGGGTCTCGACCTTGCAGAGCAGGTGGATGTCCTCGTCGTGGGCGGCGTAGTCGCCGGTGGCGGGATCGGCGAAGAAGCGCCCGCCGCGGGTGCCGGCGAGCACGGCGGCGTTGTCCTTGTAGGCGGAGAGGACGCCTTCGCTGTGCAACTGGTGGGTGTTGCGGATCATGGCGAAGAGCGACTTGGCCTGCGCCTCGCCGTCGATGTCCCAAGAGGCGTTGAAGATCTTGTGGCGGCAGTGCTCGGAGTTGGCCTGCGCGAACATCATCAGCTCGATGTCGTTGGGATCGCGGCCGAGTTTGGTGAAGGCGTTGACGAGGTAATCGATTTCGTCGTCGGCGAGGGCGAGGCCGAGGGAACGGTTGGCGTCGACCAGCGCGGCGCGACCGTGGGCGAGCACGGGCACGGAAGTCATCGGGCGCGGCTCCTCACGGCGGAAGAGCGCGGCGCAATCTTCGACGGTGTTGAACACCGTCTGGGTCATGCGGTCGTGCAGGGCGGCGCGCAGGGCCTGGAGCTGATCGGCGGAAAGCTGCGAGAGCGGCTTGGGCAGGGCGGCGTTGTCGAGGGCGACGGTGAAGGCGATGACGCGCTCGATGCGCTTCACTTGGGTGAGGCCGCAAATGTGGGCGATGTCGGTGGCCTTCGACGACCACGGCGAAATGGTGCCCGGGCGGGGCGCGACCACCAGGGTGAGCCCGTCGAGGCGGCGACCATCGCGGGCCGGGCCGTAGGTGAGGAGTTTTTCCAGCACGGCGTGGTGCTCGGGCGAAAGTTCGCCGTCGACGGCGACGACGTGCACGAAGTCGGCGGCGAGGCCGCGAACGGGCACGCCGGCGGCAGTGAGCCCGTCGAGCAGTTTTTGCAGACGGAACGGTGAGAGAGCAGGGGAGCCGCGCAGGATCAACATGACGTAAAGGGGCGATGTTCCAGCACACGGGGGGCGCGTCAAGTGGGCGAATGGCCTGGGGGGCGGTTGGCTGGGGCGCGGCCCCCTGAGGAAAAGACCCGTCGGCGGCACCGTTGACCGCCGCGATACCGTTCGCAGGCTGTTAACGCATTTCACCTTCAACACCGCAGTTTTACCGCCGAGGTCACAGAGATCGCAGAGTGGAATTCAGCCAGACCCGTCTTATCACCGATTCACTCACTGACTTGGCGTCCGAGAAGCGTTTGCATTTCTCTACCGCCTTGTTCTGCGCGCTTTGCGATCTCTGCGATGACTATCAATTGCGGATCGTGGTTCATTAACGCCCGCCCAGATGCGCTTCGGTTGGTCTTTCCTTTTCCGAGTCGGTGCCGGTCCCATCGCCACGGGCATGATCGTGAGCGCGGCGCTCGCGGCGCAGGACGCGTTGTCACCGGACCAGCGGGCACGGGCGCGGGAATTCGCCGCGGTGCAGGAGTGGCAGGGGATTTGGGAGGCGACGGAAATCTCCAGTGCGCGCGGCGACGGCAGCGGCGTGCGGGTGCACCACGCCAACATGGAATGGACCAGCCGCGGGAAATTCACCCTGCGCCGCGATCCCGACAACAGCGACCCGGCTTACGGCCTCTTTTCGTGGAAAGGTGACGGCGTGGTCGCGGGGGCAAAACAGTCCCGGGTCGCGACCTGGCACTATGACGGCACGGGCAGCGACCTCACGGCCCGGGCGACGGCGCAGGCTCCGGCGGCGGAAGCGGAGTTTCGCATCGAGCTCGAATCCGGCGTCGCCACCCTGACGGCCGGCTACACGGAGGAAAACATGACCGAGACGCAGGCGGGCGTGACGATGACGGAAAACCGCGGGCAACTTGAATCGCATCCCATCGATCGTAGCACGCCCAACGTTGTGCCCTACCTCGCGCCACTGCGTATCAAATATCTCCAGGGCGACACGGCGTTTGATCAGGTGGCGGGGGTGCTGACGTTTGCGGATCGCGATCAACGCTCCGGCAAGACCGGCGGCACGACGACGGACTGGAGTTACCGCAGCCGCGTCGTGCTGTTTCCCGTTTACGACAATCTCGAAGTGGCGGTGACGATCGACGGCTACGCCGGGTGGCGGCCGGAAGGTTCGATCGCCAACCCGGGCGAGACGGGCAACACGCTCCCGGCGCGGGCGACCTTGCGCCACGCCGACGGCGCGCCCGGCGACGACCTGCCGGCGGTGCAGGCGTTTCGCTTCGAGTTGCTCGGCACCTCGCGGGAGCCGGGCGTGTGCCTCAACTGGCCGCTGGGCGCGGCGGACAACGACTTCGACCTGCGGCTGGCGGCGGCGGCGACCGGCGGGGAATTGACGGACGAGGACCAGAAACTCGCCGTCACGGAAGTCCCGCTCGACGACCGCCAGCAACCCTACGCCGAGGTGACGATCGAGAGCCGCGACTTCGGCGGCCGGGCCGAGCTGCGGGTGGTGTGCGAATTGGTGGACGGCCGCGAAATCATCGGCCTGTTGCGCGACGAATCCGGCGAGCAGGATCTCGTGCGGTTGCCGAAACGTCCGCACTCCGACGAGTGGGTGGCCGACAGTTGGCGGCGGCAAAACGACGTCGTCGACGTGCCGGCGACCGACGACGAGGAGGAAGTGAAACAGCAGCAGTTCAACGGCGACGGATTCACGCTTTACGAGGAATACCGCGGCTGGGTGGTGCAGGGAAAACACCGCATGGGCGATCCGAAGCGGAAGGACTTTTTTGTGCTCAACCAGCGCGGGGCGGATTTCCGCGGCGGCATCGCGCTGTTCGAGCGGTTGTCGAAACTGCGGGTGCATTCGACCCTGCGCGACGGTCGCGAGATTTCGGCGCGAGACCGCCGCATGAACGTGAATCGCGCCGAGGGTCCACATCGGGTCGCGCAACACGCCGTCGTGCTGGCGCGCGACACCGGTCCCGGCGGTGGGCTGACGGCGGCGGTGGACGGCACCGACGGATCGCGGGCGTTCCGGCCGCGCACGGTGAAGGCGATTTACCTGGAATATTCCGAGGCCGGTCGCGGGTTGGGGGTGTTTTCGCTGGCGTCGGGACAAAAGTATCAACTCGCCGCCCGCGATGCCGAGCTGGCGTGGGATCGCGCGGTGGCGCACGAGCTCATGCACAGCGTGGGCGTCGAGCACCACGGCGAACGTTCCTGGCAAAAGGAGGTCGCGTATTTTCAGGGCGCGGACGCGCCGCTCAACCCGACCGGGCGTCCGCGTTACGTGGCGACGCCGAGTTTTGCGCCGGAGTATTATCGCACGGACGGCGCGACGCATTTTCCGCAAACGTGGTCGGACGACCGCGGGCCGGAAATCAAGTTGCGTTGGGAGGACACGGGTCGCGATGCCTTCGAGGAGGATTTGCCTGCCTACGAGGCTTGGCGCGCGAAGCTCGACGGCGCGCAGACCGGGCAAGGCTGGTCGCATCTGGAGGAGTTGACCGGCCATCTCAGCCACACCGGGAAGGACGCGCAGTTTTGGGAGCGTTACCTGGCGGAAGACGCGGCGGCGGGGCGACTCACGCGGGTGTTTCGCGTCGGCGCGGACCACGGCACCGATTCCGGTCACGACCTCTGCGTGATGAAATATTATTTCGCCAACACCTACCGCATGGCGGGCGAGGCCAACGCCTATTATCTGATGCGGCCCGGGGCGGTGGCGGCGGGGCGGCAGATCTGTCACGCGCCGGACGGCACCGGCGGTAATGCGCCCGACCACGCGCCGCAATCACGCTTCGGCGCCGCGGCGGGCGGGCGAGGAAATTGTTTTGCGCAAATCTGTCCCAACGACGCCATCCCGCCGCCAGCGTCGTCGTCTGCCCACACGCCCTGACGCCATGAAACGTCCCGCTCAATTTTTACAGAAGGCAACGAAGGGAACGAAGTTCCGTAAGTTCGCGGTGCCGCGGTGTGCTTCGTTCTCTTCGTTGCCTGCTGTAAAATTTATAAGC